>NZ_JAUZUQ010000014.1:0-145807 GCF_031844105.1 Acidovorax sp. PRC11
TTAAATCCTTGAAAGAGCAGGAAACACAATGTCCAAGCAAAAGATCCGCATCCGCCTGAAGGCTTTCGATTACAAGCTGATCGACCAGTCCGCCGCCGAGATCGTCGACACCGCCAAGCGCACGGGCGCCATCGTCAAGGGCCCCGTGCCCCTGCCGACGCGCATGAAGCGTTTCGACATCCTGCGTTCGCCGCACGTCAACAAGACGTCGCGCGACCAGTTCGAAATCCGCACGCACCAGCGCCTGATGGACATCGTCGATCCCACCGACAAGACCGTGGACGCGCTGATGAAGCTCGACCTGCCGGCCGGCGTGGACGTCGAAATCAAGCTGCAGTAATCCCTTCCTGCTGCCTACAGCGCGGCGCGGCCCTCCGGGGCCGCGCCGCGCTCCCTGACGCGGACTTGCCTGCAAAGGCAGTCCGCGTTATACTTTGCGGCTTCGCGTTTTTTGCGTCCGGATGGCCGGGCGCGGGGTGCGGAGTTTTATCAACCTTCTTTCGCGCACATAGGTGCTTAGCCGTCGAGGCCAGCGCCCGTCGTGCAAACGTTTCGGCCAATTGAAGTCGGGGCGGCGGAAGCTTTGGAGAACAACCAATGAGTCTGAGCAACTCCCTCGGGTTGCTGGGCCGCAAGGTGGGCATGATGCGTCTGTTCACCGATGACGGGGACGCAGTGCCCGTCACGGTGGTGGATGTGTCCAACAACCGTGTGACCCAGGTGAAAACCCAAGAGAACGATGGCTACGTGGCCCTGCAGGTCACGTTCGGTTCGCGCAAGGCATCTCGCGTGACCAAGCCCGAAGCCGGCCACCTTGCCAAGGCAGGTGTGGAAGCCGGTGAAATCATCCAGGAATTCCGCGTCACCGCAGAAACCGCCGGCAAGTACGCCGCGGGTGCTGCCGTGCCGATCACGGACGTGTTCTCGGTGGGCCAGAAGGTCGACGTGCAAGGCACCTCGATCGGTAAGGGCTACGCCGGCACGATCAAGCGCCACAACATGGCATCGCAGCGCGCGTCGCACGGTAACAGCCGTTCGCACAACGTGCCCGGCTCCATCGGCATGGCGCAGGATCCCGGCCGCGTGTTCCCCGGCAAGCGCATGACGGGCCACCTCGGCGACGTCACCACCACCACGCAGAACCTCGACGTCATCCGCGTCGACGAAGCTCGCCAACTCCTCCTGATCAAGGGCGCGATCCCTGGTTCCAAGGGCGGGTTCGTGACCGTGCGTCCCGCCGTCAAGGCCAAAGCTTCCCAAGGAGCGAACTAATGCAGCTCGAACTCCTGAATGACCAAGGCCAGGCCGCGTCCAAGATCGACGTGCCCGAGACCGTGTTCGACCGCCAGTACAACGAAGACCTGATCCACCAGATCGTCGTGGCCTACCGCGCCAATGCCCGCCAGGGTACCCGCGCGCAGAAGGACCGCGAGCAGGTCCGTCACTCGACCAAGAAGCCTTTCAAGCAAAAGGGTACGGGTAACGCACGTGCCGGTATGACCTCCTCCCCGCTGTGGCGTGGGGGCGGCCGCATCTTCCCGAACCTGCCTGAAGAAAACTTCACGCAGAAGATCAACAAGAAGATGTACCGCGCCGGCATGGCTTCCATCCTGTCGCAGCTCGCCCGCGAAGGCCGTCTGGCCGTGGTGGACTCGCTGACGGTGGAAAGCCCGAAGACCAAGGTCCTGGCCGACAAGTTCAAGGCCATGAACCTGCAATCGGTGATGGTGATCGCCGATGAAGTGGACGAAAACCTGTACCTCGCTTCCCGCAACCTGAAGAACGTGTTCGTCGTCGAGCCGCGTTACGCAGATCCGGTGTCGCTGGTGCATTACAAGAAAGTGCTCGTCACCAAGGGCGCTATCGACAAACTCAAGGAGATGTTCGCATGAGCACGACCCAGTTTGACGAAGGCCGTCTGATGCAGGTTCTGGTCGCTCCCATCGTGTCCGAAAAGGCCACCATGGTTGCCGAGAAGTCCAATGCTGTGACGTTCAAGGTGCTGCAGAACGCAACCAAGCCCGAAATCAAGGCCGCCGTGGAATTGATGTTCAAGGTCGAGGTCAAGGGCGTTTCTGTGGTGAACACCAAAGGCAAGACCAAGCGCTTTGGCAAGACCATCGGCCGCCGCGACAACGTGCGCAAGGCCTATGTGACGCTGAAGGAAGGTCAAGAGCTGAACCTGTCCGGGGAGGCCGCTTAAATGGCAGTCATCAAGATGAAACCCACCTCGCCCGGCCAACGTGCCGTGGTGAAGGTGACGCGTGACCACCTGTACAAGGGCGAGGCTTTCGCTGCGCTGCTGGAACCCCAGCACCAGAAGTCCGGCCGCAACAACAACGGTCACATCACCACCCGTCACAAGGGCGGTGGCCACAAGCACCACTACCGCGTGGTGGACTTCCGTCGCAACAAGGACGGCATCCCCGCGAAGGTCGAGCGCATCGAGTACGACCCGAACCGTACGGCCCACATCGCCCTGGTGTGCTACGCCGACGGCGAGCGCCGCTACATCATCGCTCCGCGCAATCTGGAAGTCGGCGCCACGATCGTGAGCGGTTCCGAGGCCCCGATCCGCGTGGGCAACACGCTGCCGATCCGCAACATCCCCGTCGGTTCGACGATCCACTGCATCGAGCTCAAGCCCGGTGCCGGTGCCCAGATCGCCCGTTCCGCTGGCACGTCCGCCACCCTGCTGGCCCGCGAAAGCGTGTACGCCCAGGTGCGGATGCGCTCCGGCGAAGTGCGCAAGATCCACATCGAGTGCCGCGCCACCATTGGTGAAGTCGCCAACGAAGAGCACAGCCTGCGCCAACTGGGCAAGGCCGGCGTGAAGCGCTGGATGGGCATTCGCCCGACCGTCCGCGGCGTGGCCATGAACCCGGTGGATCACCCGCACGGTGGTGGCGAAGGCCGCACCGGCGAAGGCCGCCATGCTGTCGATCCTTGGGGCAATCTGACCAAGGGCTATCGCACCCGCAACAACAAGCGCACACAGGTCATGATCGTGTCGCGCCGCAAGAAGTAAGGGATAACAAATGACTCGTTCTCTCAAAAAGGGTCCGTTTGTTGACCACCACTTGCTGGCCAAGGTCGAAAAGGCCGTCGCCACCAAGGACAAGAAGCCAGTCAAGACCTGGTCGCGTCGCTCCATGGTTCTGCCCGAGTTCATCGGCCTGACCATCGCCGTGCACAACGGCAAGCAGCACGTGCCGGTCTATGTCACCGACCAGATGGTGGGCCACAAGCTGGGCGAATTCGCCCTGACGCGCACCTTCAAGGGTCACCCCGCTGATAAAAAAGCGAAGAAGTAAGGAACGACCATGTCTGAAACACGTGCAGTCCTTCGGGGCGTCCGTCTGTCGGTCGACAAGGGCCGTCTGGTCGCTGATCTGATCCGCGGCAAGAAGGTCGACCAGGCACTGAACATCCTGTCGTTCACGCAGAAAAAAGCTGCCGGCATCGTCAAGAAGGTTCTGGAGTCCGCCATCGCCAACGCCGAGCACAACGACGGCGCCGACATCGACGAACTGAAGGTCAAGACCATCTACGTCGAACAAGGCACGACGCTCAAGCGCTTCACGGCCCGCGCCAAAGGCCGCGGCAACCGCATCAGCAAGCCCACCTGCCACGTTTACGTGACGGTCGGCAACTGAGGCCAAAGGAAGAATATGGGACAGAAAATCCATCCTACCGGCTTCCGCCTGGCCGTGAGCCGCAACTGGGCCAGCCGCTGGTACGCGAGCAACCGTGACTTCGCCGGCATGCTGGCCGAAGACATCAAGGTGCGCGAGTACCTGAAGGCCAAGCTCAAGAACGCCGCCGTGTCGCGCATCCTGATCGAGCGTCCTGCCAAGAACGCCCGCATCACGATCTACTCGGCACGTCCCGGCGTCGTGATCGGCAAGAAGGGCGAGGACATCGAGAACCTGAAGAAGGAACTCGCCACCCGCCTGGGCGTGCCGGTCGCAGTGAACATCGAAGAAGTGCGCAAGCCCGAAATCGATGCCAAGCTGATCGCCGACTCGATCACCCAGCAGCTCGAAAAGCGCATCATGTTCCGCCGCGCCATGAAGCGCGCGATGCAGAACGCGATGCGCCTGGGCGCCCAGGGCATCAAGATCATGTCCGCCGGCCGCCTGAACGGCATCGAAATCGCACGTACCGAGTGGTACCGCGAAGGCCGTGTGCCGCTGCACACCCTGCGCGCCGACATCGACTACGGCACCTCCGAAGCCAAGACCACCTACGGTGTGATCGGCGTGAAGGTGTGGGTCTACAAGGGTGACACGCTGGGCCGCAACGACCTGCCGGTGGCTGAAACGCCCCGTCCGGAAGAAGAGCGTCGCCCGCGCGGTCCGCGCCGTGACGGCCGCCCGGGTGGCGACCGTGCCGGTGCCGGCCGTGGTCCCCGCCGTCCGATGGGTGGCAATGCCGCCCCGGCCGACGGCAGCGACAAGCCCGCCGGTGCCGGTGGCGCCGATAACACCGCCGTTAAGCGCGTTCGCAAGGTTGACGCGCCCGCTACAGCAGCGGACGGCAAAGGAGAATAACGATGCTGCAACCCGCTCGCCGCAAATACCGCAAAGAGCAGAAGGGCCGTAACACCGGCGTTGCCACCCGTGGCAACTCGGTGGCCTTCGGCGACTTCGGCCTGAAGTGCACGGACCGTGGCCGCCTGACGGCCCGCCAGATCGAGGCCGCACGCCGTGCGATCTCCCGCCACGTGAAGCGTGGTGGCCGCATCTGGATCCGCGTGTTCCCGGACAAGCCGATCTCCACCAAGCCCGCAGAAGTGCGTATGGGTAACGGTAAGGGCAACCCCGAGTACTACGTGGCTGAAATCCAGCCCGGCAAGGTGGTGTTCGAGATCGTCGGCGTTCCCGAAGAACTGGCCCGTGAAGCGTTCCGCCTGGCTGCCGCCAAGCTGCCGCTGCGCACCACGTTCGTCGCACGTCAAATCGGCGCTTGATCAGGAGTATTGAAATGACCAAAGCTGCTGAACTGCGCCAAAAAGACGTCGCCGGCATCGAAGCCGAGATCAAGTCCCTGCAGAAGGCCCACTTCGGCCTGCGCATGCAGAAGGCTACGCAACAACTGGGCAACACGAGCACGCTGCGTTCCACGCGCCGTGACATCGCACGTGCCAAGACCATCCTTGCTGAAAAGCAAGCCGCCAAGTAAGGAGCCGACATGACGGAAGCTAAAAAATCCCTCAAGCGCACCTTGGTTGGCAAGGTGGTCAGCGACAAGCGCGCCAAGACCGTGACCGTGCTGGTCGAGCGCCGCGTGAAGCACCCGATCTACGACAAGATCGTGATGAAGTCGAGCAAGTACCACGCCCATGACGAAAATGGCGAGTACAAGCTGGGCGACACCATCGAGATCACGGAAAGCCGCCCGCTTTCCAAGACCAAGAACTGGGTCGCCACGCGCCTCGTTCAAAAGGCTGGCCTGCTCTGAGTGGTTCACCACTCCTGGCGACACGCCTCCTGAAAACGGCCCACAATCGTGGGCCGTTTTTTCATTTCCGGCCTTCCTTTTTTCCCGTCCCTTCCCTTCACATCACTTCAACTGGAGAACCCAACCATGATCAAGATCGGTGACGCACTGCCCGCGGTGACCCTGATGGAATACTCGGACACCGAAGGCGAGGGCTGCAGCCTCGGCCCGAACCCGGTGGACGTGGCCCAGGCCTCGGCCGGCAAGACGATCGCCCTGTTCGCCGTGCCCGGCGCCTTCACGCCCACCTGCTCGGCCAAGCACGTGCCCGGCTACGTGGAGCAGGCCGAGGCATTCAAGGCCGCGGGCGTGGACGAGGTCTGGTGCCTGAGCGTGAACGATGCGTTCGTGATGGGCGCCTGGGCGCGCGACCAGAAGACCGCCGGCAAGGTGCGCATGCTGGCCGACGGCGATGCCGCGTTCGCCAAGGCCACCGGCCTGACGCTGGACCTGAACGGCAAGGGCCTGGGCCTGCGCAGCAACCGCTATTCGATGCTCGTCAAGGACGGCAAGGTCGCCTCGCTGAACATCGAGGCCCCGGGCAAGTTCGAGGTGAGCGACGCCGACACGCTGCTGGCCCAGGCCCGCGGCTGAGGACGGCGCCCCAGGCCCCTTCCCGGCGCCGTGGCACTCTCAGTCGATATCGACCTTGAGGTAGTGCGAGCCCGCGATCGGGTTGTGGTAGTAGGGCGGGATTTCCTCGAATCCCAGGTCCGCGTAGAGCGCGCGGGCCGATTCCATGCCGTCCAGCGTGTCCAGCAGCACGCAGGCGTAGCCGGCCCGGCGGGCCACGTCGAGCATGGCCTCGGCGAGCTGGCGCCCGAGGCCGAAGCCGCGGAACGCCTTGCGCACGTAGAGGCGCTTCATCTCGGCGGCGTTCGGGTAGTCGGCGGTGTCCAGCGGCCGCAGGGCGCAGCATCCGGCCACCGCGCCGCCCACCTCCGCGAGCAGGATCTGGCCGCGTGGCGGCGCGTAGTCCGCGGGCAACTGGGCGAGTTCGGTCTCGAAATCCTGGAATTGCAGGTCGATGCCCAGGCTGTCGCCGTATTCCCGGAAGATGTCGCGCACGGCGTCCATTTCGGCGGGCTCGGAGGGCATGAGGAGGTCGACGGAAGGCTGTTCCACGAGGCAAAGGCAGGGAGTGGTGCGGAAAAACAGTGTACTGGCACGTGCCGCGCGCAGACCATGCGGGATGGCCCGGGCGCGCGGAGCGTCACGCTCGGCAAGCGCCCGTGGCCTGGATGCGGCACCGCACCGTGAGCCCACCCCTGGTACCGCGCACCGGGCGGCGCATGCGGCGGGAACGCTCAGGTCTCGGCCAGGAGCCGTTCGATCAGGCGGTGGAGTTCCGGGAAATCCGGCGCGCCCACGTAGCTCTTCACGATCTCGCCGCGCTTGTTCACGATGAAGGTCGAGGGCGTGAGGCGCACGTCGCCCCAGGCCTTGGCCACGGCGCCGGTGTTGTCGATGGCCACCTTGAAGGGCAGTTGCCGGGTCTGCGCGAAGTTCACCACGTAGCTCGGCGGGTCGTAGCTCATGGCGACGGCCAGCGTGTCGAAGCCGCGGTCGCGGTACTTGCCGTAGGTGGAGATGATCTCCGGCATCTCGGCCACGCAGGTGGTGCAGCTGGTGGCCCAGAAGTTCACGAGCGTGACCTTGCCGCGCAGGTCCGCCGTGGTCTGGCGGGAGCCGTCGAGCAGCACGAAGGTGGATTCAGGCGCCTGCGAACGGCCGGCGCCCAGGTAGACGAACGCCCCCACGCCCAAGCAGGCGGCGACCACCGCCGCGCCGATCCATTGCTTCATGCCCATCGTCGCCCCGCCTTTCTGCAGATCCCGGATTCCCTGCGCGGCCGCACGCGGCATGCGCTGATCCACCATTGTGCCGGACGGGATGCTCCGGCGTACGGGGCGTTGGAGGCCGGGCGCGGGCGGAAAGTTCGTCGCTTGACGTGCGTCAATGGGGCAGGGCGGTGCTGCGGCCGGGAGCCGGGGGCCCGGAGCCGCGCGCCCGGTGCGTGGGCCTCCTCCCGGCTGCGGATAATGGCCCGATGCGCCCGATCCCTTCCGCCATTGCTGCTCGGTTCCGATGCGTGGGTGCCTGGGCGCGCAGGGGCGGACAGGGGTGGCTGGCGGCTGCGGCCCTGCCATGGGCCCTGGCGGCCTGCAGCCCGCCGCTCGACTGGCGCACGGTGCGCCTGGAGGGCGCCGGGCTGGAGGCGGTGCTGCCGTGCAAGCCGGACCGCGCCGCGCGGCCGGTGGAGCTGGGCGGGCAGACAGTGGAGCTGTCGATGGCGGGCTGCAAGGCGGATGGAGCGACCTTTGCCGTGTCGCACATGGTGCTGGACGGCTCCGCCGGTGCCGCGGAGGCCGGCGCGGTGCTGTCGCAGTGGCGCGCGGCCACGCTCGGGCGCATGGGGGTGCCTGCGGCGGATGCCGCGGCGGCCGGCAGCCCTTTCACGCTGCCGGGCGCGCTGCCCCTGCCGCAGTCGGTGCGCGTGCAGGTGCAGGGCGTCTCGCCGGACGATTCCGCGGCCGTGGTCGCGCATGCCGTCTGGTTCGCCCGGGCCGAGGCCGCCGCCGCGGGGAGCGCGCCGCGCCTGCGGCTCTACCATGCGGTGCTCTATGCGCCGACGCCGCGTGCCGCCGCGGCCGACACGTTCTTCGGCGGGCTGGCCCTGCGGTGATGCGGCGGCGCGCGGCGTTGCGCGGCCGGGAAAACGAGAGGCGCTGGGTCGGGGGCGTGCCATGTCCGTGCCCGTGACCGGGGCGGCGCCATAATGCGGTTCACCCGATCCATCCATGAGCACGCGCCTTCTCCTCATTGCCCACGCCCCGCTGGCCCATGCGCTGCGCGCCTGCGCCCTGCATGTGTTTCCCGAATCCGCCGACGACATCCTGGCCCTGGACGTGCATCCCAATGCACCGCCCGAGGACACGCTGGCGGCCGCCCGCATCCTGCTGGAAAGCGGCGACGCGGACGCCGCCTCCACGCTCGTGCTCGCCGACGTGTTCGGCGCGACGCCGTGCAACGTGGCGCAGCGCCTCGTGGACGGCGAGCGGTCTCGCCTGGTGACGGGCGTGAACCTTCCCATGCTGCTGCGCACAGTGACCTACCTGCGCGAGCCGCTCGATGCGCTCGTCGCACGGGCGATCGCGGGCGGCACCCAGGGGGTGATGCAGGTCGCGGCCGCGGCCCCCCAGAACCAGAACCGACGCTCCCGCCATGATCAAGACGAGTATCACCATCAGCAATAAGCTGGGCCTGCACGCCCGTGCGTCCGCGAAGCTCACGAAGCTGGCCGGCAGCTTCCCCTGCGAAGTGTGGCTGGGCCGGGGCGAGCGCCGCGTGAATGCCAAGAGCATCATGGGCGTGATGATGCTGGCCGCCGGCATCGGCTCCGAGGTCACGATCGAGACCGACGGCCCGCAGGAGCAGGAGGCGATGGACGCGCTGCGCGCGCTCATCGACGGCAAGTTCGGCGAAGGGGAGTGACGCTCCGCATGGCCCCCCGATCCACCGCCGCACCCGGAGACACCCGATGACGTTCGCGGTCCATGGTCTGGCCGTCGCCCGGGGGATCGCCATCGGGCGCGCGGTGCTCGTCGGCTCCAGCCGCGTGGACGTGGCCCATTACTTCATCGAGCCCGACCAGGTGCGCGCGGAGATCCTGCGGGTGCGCGACGGGCGCAATGCGGTGGTCGAGGAATTGCAGCGGCTGCAGGCCGAGATGCCCGCCGACGCGCCGCCCGAACTGGCGGCGCTGCTCGACGTGCACCTGATGCTGCTGCAGGACGAGACCCTGGTGAGCGGGGTGAAGCACTGGATCACGGACCGCCTCTACAACGCCGAATGGGCGCTGACCACGCAGCTGGAGATCATCGCGCGCCAGTTCGACGAGATGGAGGACGAGTACCTGCGCGAGCGCAAGGCCGACCTGGAGCAGGTGGTCGAGCGCATCCTGCGGTACATGAAGGGCGTGGCGAGCCCCGTGGCGCCGCCGCCCCCGGGCCCCCGGCGCTCGGGCGCGGCGGTGGGGCTCGGGCTGCAGCAGGACCTGCTGCCCGGCGACATGGTGGACGTTCCGCTGGTGCTGGTGGCGCACGACCTCTCGCCGGCGGACATGCTGCAGTTCAAGCAGAGCGTGTTCGCGGGCTTCGTGACCGACGTGGGCGGCAAGACCTCGCACACGGCGATCGTCGCGCGCAGCATGGACATTCCCGCGGTGGTCGGCGCCCGCGCCGCGAGCCAGCTGGTGCGGCAGGACGACTGGGTGATCATCGACGGGGATGCGGGCGTCATGATCGTCGATCCGTCGCCGATCATCCTGGCCGAGTACGGTTTCCGCCAGCGCCAGGCGGAACTCGAGCGCGGGCGGCTCTCCCGGCTGCTGCACACCCCCGCGGTCACGCTCGACGGCGAGCGCATCGAGCTGCTGGCGAACATCGAGCAGCCGGGCGACGCGGCCGGGGCAGTGCGCGCCGGTGCCGCGGGCGTGGGACTGTTCCGCAGCGAGTTCATGTTCATGGGGCGGGGCGACGATCTCCCCGGCGAGGAGGAGCAGTACCGCGCCTACCGCGCCGCGGTGGAGGGCATGCAGGGCCTGCCCGTCACGCTGCGGACCATCGACGTGGGCGCGGACAAGCCGCTGGACGGCAAGGCCGCCAAGGAGGCGCCCAGCCACCTCAACCCGGCCCTGGGCCTGCGGGCGATCCGCTGGAGCCTGGCCGATCCGTCGATGTTCCGCACGCAGCTGCGCGCCGTGCTGCGCGCGGCCGCGCACGGGCCGGTGAACCTGCTGTTCCCGATGCTGGCCCACGTGGGCGAGATCCGGCAGACGCTCGCGCAGGTGGACATGGCGCGGGCCGAACTGCAGGCGCAGGGCGTGCCCTATGGCGCGGTGCAGCTGGGCGCGATGATCGAGGTGCCGGCCGCGGCGCTGATCGTGCGCCGCTTCCTGCAGTATTTCGATTTCCTCTCCATCGGCACGAACGACCTGATCCAGTACACGCTCGCGATCGACCGGGCCGACGAGAGCGTGGCCCATCTCTACGATCCGATGCACCCGGCGGTGCTGCAGCTCGTGGCCGACGTGATCGCGGAAGGCCACCGCCAGGGCAAGAGCGTGTGCCTGTGCGGCGAGGCCGCGGGCGACGTGTCCATGACGAAGCTGCTGCTGGGCCTGGGGCTGCGCAGCTTCTCGATGCATCCCGCGCAGATCCTGGCCGTGAAGCAGGAAGTGCTGCGGTCGGACACGCGCAAGCTCGCGCCCTGGGCGCGCACGGTGATCGACGCCGACAGCCCGGCCGACGTGCTGGGCGGCTGACCCGCCGGCCGGCGGTCCCCTGGGGCCGGCTCAGAAGTTCTTCGTCAGCGTGGCGATGAAGCGGCGGCGGTTCGGCGAGGTGCGGCCCGCGTCGCCCGGGCCGGTGGCGGCGGCGTAGGCATCCCCGCGAGTGGCGCCCTGCATGGAGCCGGCGAGCAGCAGGCCGTCGCCGAAGTCCCAGGACGCACCGAGCTGGTAATCGGCATAGCTCGGAAGGCCGAGCGACCGGATGTCGCCGGACATGCGGGTATATCCGACGGCCGCCTTGAGCGTCAGCCGGGGCAGCAGTTCGCGGCTGTAGGCGAGGCTGGTGTAGCCGGTGCCGCGGCCGGAGAGGCCGGAGCCGCCGCTGGCACCGGCATAGCCGAAGTAGTCGCGCGAGACGGTGTGGGCGTACTTCAGCGTGAACTGCCCCAGGGTGTCGCTGCCGTAGCCCGCGCTGGCGTACACCTCCCGGGTGTTGCCCGCCCGGTTGCCGGGGTAGAGGTAGGCGATCGCGCCCAGGTCCATGTCGATCGGCCCGGCCTTGAAGCGCCAGCCGCCGTAGAGGTCGCTCTCCAGGCTGTTGCCGCGCTGCCATTGCACGCTGGAGTTCCAGGTGCCCACATACCAGCCGCTGTCGCCGAAGGCATAGTCCAGGCCGCCCTGCACGGCCGGCTTGAACGCGCTGCTGCGGGCGAAGCCGTCGCTCTTGAGCATGTCCTGGTCCTGGCCGCGGAACTTGTAGTCGGTGGTGAGGGCCAGGTTGCCGGTGAGCTGTGCGTGGGCCCCGGGCGCCGCGGCGAGGCAGGCGGCGAGGAGCGTGGCGGGGAGGGCGATGCGGTGCGTGCGTTTCATGGGGAAATGCGCCGCCCGTGGCGACGCGGTGAGGAAAGCCGCCAGCGTAGGGAGGCCGCCGTCAAAACGGTGTCAAAAGGCATGCCCGCAGCGTCAAGGCGGCATCAATGCGGACTGCGCCGCGCCGGTTTTTACGCCGCGTTTACGGGCGCCCGGGGAAGCTGTGCACACTTTTTACGCGGGCTTTTCCAGAATGCCTCCATCGCCCGCAAGGGTTGTTGGAGTGCATGAACATGGATGTGCTGTGGGTTGCCGCGATCGCGGCGTTGTGGGTGGCCATGGCCGAGGCCGTGGTGATCCTGGGCCGCCACGATGGCCGGCCGCGGGGAGCGTCGCGATGATCGGCATCGACGTGCTCTACGGGTTCGGCGCCATCGTCGCGGTGCTGCTGTTCGCCTACCTGGTGTTCGCGCTGATCTGCGCGGAGGAGTTCTGACATGGACACCTCCGCCTGGGGCCTGCTGGCCCTGTTCCTGGTCGTGCTGGGCCTGCTGGCCTGGCCGCTCGGCCGCGGCCTGGCCGCGGTGTGCGGCGGGCGCCTGCCGGCCTGGATGCACCGCGCCGAAGCGCCCCTCTACCGCCTGGCCGGCGTGCGGCCGCAGCAGGGCATGCACTGGCGCCACTATGCGCTGGGGCTGCTCGCCTTCAATGCGCTGGGCGTGCTGGCGGTGTATGCGCTGCAGCGCCTGCAGGGCGTGCTGCCGCTCAATCCGCAGGGCCTGCCGGCCGTGGCGCCGGATTCCGCCTTCAACACGGCGGTGAGCTTCGTCGCGAACACCAACTGGCAGGGCTATGCGGGCGAATCCACGATGGGCTACCTCGTGCAGATGCTCGGGCTGTCGGTGCAGAACTTCCTGTCCGCCGCCACGGGCATCGCGGTGGCCTTCGCGCTGGCGCGGGGATTCGCCGCGCGCCGCACGGACGGTGCCGGCCACGTGGGCAACGTGTGGGCGGACCTGGTGCGCATCACGGCCTGGGTGCTGGTGCCCCTGTCGTTCGTGCTGGCCCTCCTGCTCGCGGGCCAGGGTGTGATCCAGAACTTCGCGCCCTATCAGGAGGTGGCGACGGTGGAGACGACCGTCTACCAGGCGCCGCAGACCGATGCGCAGGGCCAGCCGGTGAGGGATGCCTCCGGCAACCCGGTCACCCGCGAGGCGAGCACGCGCACGCAGACGCTGCCGATGGGCCCGGTCGCCTCGCAGGAGGCGATCAAGATGCTGGGCACGAACGGCGGCGGCTTCTTCAACGCCAACTCGGCTCATCCCTACGAGAACCCGACGCCGCTCACCAATTTCGCGCAGATGCTGGCGATCTTCCTGATCCCCGCGGCGCTGTGCTTCGCGTTCGGCCGCGTGGTGGGCGACTGGCGCCAGGGCGTGGCCATCCTGGCCGCGATGACGCTGATGTTCGTTGTGGCCGTCTCCGCGGTGACGGCGGCGGAGCAGGCGGGCAACCCGGCGCTCTCCGCCCTGGGGGCCGATCCGGCGGCCTCGGCGCTGCAGGCCGGCGGCAACATGGAAGGCAAGGAGGTGCGCTTCGGCATCTCCGCCTCGGCCCTGTTCGCGGCCGTCACCACGGCGGCCTCGTGCGGTGCCGTGAACTCCATGCACGATTCGTTCACGCCGCTGGGCGGCATGGTGCCGATGGTGCTGATGCAGCTCGGCGAGGTGGTGTTCGGCGGGGTCGGCACGGGCCTCTACGGCATGCTGGTGTTCGCCATCCTCGCGGTGTTCATCGCGGGGCTGATGATCGGCCGCACGCCCGAGTACCTGGGCAAGAAGATCGAGGTGCGCGAGATGAAGCTGACCTCCGCCGCCATTCTCGTGACGCCGATCCTGGTTCTGGTGGGCACCGCCGTGGCCGTGCTGGCGCCCGCGGGCCAGGCCGGCATCGCGAACCCGGGCGCGCACGGTTTCTCGGAGGTGCTGTATGCGCTCACCTCGGCCGCCAACAACAACGGCAGCGCCTTCGCGGGCCTGTCGGCCAACACGCCCTTCTACAACGTGCTGCTGGCGCTGGCCATGTGGTTCGGCCGTTTCGGCGTGATCGTGCCGGTGCTGGCCATCGCCGGATCGCTCGCCGCCAAGAAGCGGCTGCCGCCCGGCCCCGGCACCATGCCTACGCACGGCCCGCTGTTCGTGGCGCTGCTGGTGTTCACGGTGCTGCTCGTGGGCCTGCTGAATTACGTGCCTTCGCTGGCGCTCGGCCCGGTGGTGGAACACCTGGTGCTGCAGGCCCGGTGAGCGCGAGGAGAAATACGACATGACGACCCCCCACTCCCCGGCCCCGGCATCCGCCGCGGCCCCGGTTCCCGCACGGAACCTCACGCTCCTCGATGCCGCGCTCGTGCGCCCGGCCGTCTGGCAGGCTTTCGCCAAGCTGGACCCGCGCGTGCAGTGGCGCAATCCGGTGATGTTCATCGTCTTCATCGGCAGCATCTTCACGACGCTGCTGTGGCTGCAGGCGCTCACCGCCGCGCAGGATATGGGCATGCGCCCGGCGTTCATCCTGGCGGTGGCCGTGTGGCTCTGGTTCACGGTGCTGTTCGCCAACTTCGCGGAGGCGCTGGCAGAAGGCCGCAGCAAGGCGCAGGCCGCGTCGCTGCGCGGGCTGCGCAAGGACACCTGGGCCAAGAAGCTCTCCGAGCCGCGCCACGGCGCGCGCTTCCTGCCCGAGCAGGCCACCAACCTGCGCAAGGGGGATGTGGTGCAGGTGGACGCCGGCGACGTGATCCCGCTCGATGGCGAGGTGATCGAGGGCATGGCCTCGGTGGATGAGAGCGCCATCACGGGCGAGTCGGCACCGGTGGTGCGTGAGTCCGGCGGCGACTTCTCCGCCGTGACCGGCGGCACGCGCGTGCTGTCCGACTGGCTGGTGGTGCGCATCACGGTGAACCCGGGCGAATCGTTCCTTGACCGCATGATCGGCATGGTGGAGGCCGCCAAGCGGCAGAAGACGCCCAACGAGGTGGCGCTGACCATCCTGCTGGTGGCGCTCACCATCGTGTTCCTCGTGGTGACGGTGACGCTGCTGCCGTTCTCCCTGTTCAGCGTGCAGGCCTCGGGCGCGGGCACCGTGGTGTCGCTCACCGCGCTGATCGCGCTGCTGGTGTGCCTGATCCCGACCACCATCGGCGGCCTGCTGTCGGCCGTGGGCGTGGCGGGCATGAGCCGCATGATGCAGGCCAACGTGATCGCCACCTCGGGCCGCGCCGTGGAGGCCGCGGGCGACGTGGACGTGCTGCTGCTGGACAAGACCGGCACGATCACGCATGGCAACCGGCAGGCGAGCGCGTTCATGCCGGCGCCGGGCGTGACCCGCGCGCACCTGGCCCGGGCCGCGCTGATGGCCTCGCTGGCCGACGAGACGCCCGAGGGCCGCAGCATCGTGGAGCTGGCGCGCCGCGAAGGCATCGAGGCGGAAGCCGGCGCGGCCGAAGGCCTGGTGCTGGTGCCCTTCACCGCGCAGACCCGCATGAGCGGCGTGGACCTGCCCGCCACGAACGGCGCGGCCGCCGTGGCGCTGCGCAAGGGCGCCGTGCAGGCGCTGACCCGGCACGTGGAGGCGCTGGGCGGCGCGATGCCGATGGAGGTGGCCCGCGCCGCGGACGACGTGGCACGCCGCGGCAGCACGCCGCTGGCCGTGGCCGAGGGCGCGCGCGTGCTCGGCGTGGTGGAGCTCAAGGACATCGTCAAGGCCGGCATCCAGTCGCGCTTCGCGGAGCTGCGGCGCATGGGCATCAAGACCGTGATGATCACGGGCGACAACCGGCTCACCGCCGCGGCCATCGCGGCCGAGGCCGGGGTGGACGACTTCCTCGCCGAGGCCACGCCCGAGGACAAGCTCGCCCTCATCCGCCGTTACCAGTCCGAAGGCCGGCTGGTCGCCATGACCGGCGACGGCACGAACGATGCGCCCGCGCTGGCCCAGGCCGACGTGGCCGTGGCCATGGGCAGCGGCACGCAGGCCGCGAAGGAGGCCGGCAACATGGTGGACCTGGATTCCAACCCCACCAAGCTGCTGGAGGTGGTGGAGACGGGCAAGGCGCTGCTGATGACGCGCGGCTCGCTCACCACGTTCTCGATCGCCAACGACGTGGCCAAGTACTTCGCGATCATCCCGGCGATGTTCGTCTCCACCTATCCGCAGCTCGGTGCGCTGAACGTGATGCGGCTGGCGAGCCCGTCGTCGGCCATCCTGTCGGCCGTGATCTTCAACGCGCTGATCATCGTCTTCCTGATTCCGCTCGCGCTCAAGGGCGTGCGCTACCGCCCCGTGGGCGCGGCCGCGCTGCTGCGGCGCAACCTGGCCGTGTACGGCCTGGGCGGGCTCGTCGTGCCGTTCATCGGCATCAAGCTCATCGACTGGGCGCTCGTGGCCGTCGGCCTCGTCTGAACGCGTTTTTGCGGAGAACCACCATGGCTTCCTCTTCCCTCGCAACGCCGGCCGCTCCGGCCGTCCCGCCCACCACCGATAGCCCGGACGACGGCGGCGCACCTGTGCTCCGCGGGCCGCTGCTGCGTCCGGCGCTGGCGTTGTTCGCCTGCCTGTCGCTGGTCACCGGCGTGCTGTATCCGCTGGCCGTCACCGGCGTGGCGCAGTCCGTGTTCCCGCGGCAGGCCGAGGGCAGCATCGTGCGCGACGCGGCCGGGAACGCCGTCGGCTCGCGCCTGATCGGGCAGAACTTCACCGACCCCGCGCATTTCTGGGGCCGTCCGTCGGCCACGGCACCGATGCCCTACAACGCGGGCGCCTCGGGCGGCTCGAACCTGGGGCCGGCGAATCCCGCCCTCGCCGATGCGGTGAAGGCCCGCATCGAGGCGCTGCGGGCGGCCGACCCCGGCAACACCGCGCCCGTGCCGGTGGACCTCGTCACGGCCTCGGCCAGCGGGCTCGACCCGCACATCAGCGTGGCGGCGGCCCGCTACCAGGCGGCCCGCGTGGCCCGCGCGCGCGGCCTGCCGCTGGAGCGCGTGGAAGCGCTGGTGCGATCGCACACCGAGGCGCCGCTGCTGCCATGGCTCGGCGAGGCGGGCGTGAACGTGCTCGCGCTCAACCTGGCGCTCGACGCGGTACGTTGAATCCGGGAGACTGCGCACACCCGTGCCGCCCTCCAGCATGCCGACAGACCTCCGACCCGATCCCGACGCCCTCATCGCGCAGATGCGCGCCGAGGAGCAGCGCGTGCAGCGCGGCAGGCTGCGCATCTACTTCGGCGCCAACGCCGGCGTGGGCAAGACCTGGTCGATGCTCGGCGCCGCGCAGCGCGAGCGCCAGGCAGGCCGCGACGTGCTCGTGGGCGTGGTGGAAACCCACGGCCGCGCCGAGACGGCGGCGCTGCTCGACGGCCTGCCGGTGCTGCCCCGGCGCACGCTGGAGCACGGCGGCCGCGCGCGCACCGAATTCGACCTGGACGCCGCGCTGCAGCGCCGGCCGGCCGTGCTGCTGGTGGACGAGCTCGCGCACTCGAACGCGCCGGGCTCCCGCCATGCCAAGCGCTGGCAGGACGTGCAGGAGCTCGTGGCCGCGGGCATCGAGGTCTGGACGGCGCTCAACGTGCAGCACCTGGAAAGCCTCAACGGCACCGTGGGCGCGATCACGGGCGTGCGCGTGCACGAGACCGTGCCCGACACCGTGCTCGACGAGGCCGACGAAGTGGTGTTCGTCGATGCCACGCCCGACGAACTGGCCGCGCGCCTGGCTGCGGGCAAGGTCTATCTGCCGCAGCAGGCCGAGCGCGCGGCGCAGAATTTCTTCCGCAAGGGCAACCTGATCGCGCTGCGCGAGATCGCCCTGCGGCGCACGGCCGAACACGTCGAGGACGACGTGCGCGGCTGGCGCGTCGAGCAGTCCGGCGGGGGGCACGGCGTGCCGCAGGCCTGGAACACCTCCGGCGCGCTGCTGGCCTGCGTGGGCCCGCACGAGGACGCCGCCCACACCGTGCGCACGGCCGCCCGCCTGGCCGGCCAGCTCAATGTGCGCTGGCACGCCGCCTATGTCGAGACCCCGCGGCTGCAGCGGCTGCCCGCGCCGCAGCGCGACCGCATCCTGGCCGTGCTGCAGCTGGCCGAAGAACTGGGTGCGGAAACCGCCGTACTCACCGGCAGCGCGGTGGCGCCCGCGCTGGCCGAACACGCGCGCCAGCTCAATTGCGCGACGGTCGTGGTGGGCCGTGCCCATCGCCGCACGGGGCCCGGGCGATGGTGGCCGGCCCCTGGCACGGCGCAGGCGATCGGCAGCGCCGCTCCCGCGCTGGACATCGTGGAAGCGGGCGAGCCGGGAAGCAGCCGCCGGCTGCCGTCGGCGCTCTGGCGCCAGGTGGACGATGCGGCCGGTGGCGGCGCGCAGGAAGATGCGGACCGGCCCTCCGCCCGCTGGCCCGGCTACGGCGCGGCCGTGGCCGCGAGCGTGGCCGTCACGCTGCTCGCGCTGCCGCTCTCCGGCGTGCTGGAGCTGACCAACATCGTCATGCTCTACCTGCTGGGCGTGGTCGGCGTGGCGGTGCGCTTCGGGCGTGTTCCCGCCGCGCTGGCTGCGCTGCTCAACGTGGCGGCGTTCGATTTCGTGTTCGTCTCGCCGCAGCTGTCCTTCGCCGTGAGCGACGTGCAGTACCTCGTCACCTTCGGCGTCATGCTCGGCGTGGGGCTGCTCGTGGGGCAGCTCACGGCGGGGCTGCGGTTTTCCGCGGGCGTCTCGGCCGGGCGCGAGCAGCGCATGCGCTCGCTGTTCGAACTCACGCGCGAGCTCTCGGCGGCGCTGGAGGCCTCGCAGGTGGTGGACATCGCCACCCGGGCGGTGCAGCAGCATTTCGGCGGGCAGGCCGTGGTGCTGCCGCTGGACGACACCGATCGCCTCGCCGTGCCCGGCGTGCCGCCCGCGGGCTTCGATCCGAGCGTGGCGGACTGGACGCTGCGCCACGGCCGCAGCGCGGGCCTGGGCACGGCCACGCTGGCCGCGCAGGGCTGGCGCTACGTGCCGCTCACGGCCCCGATGCGCGTGCGCGGCGTGCTCGCGCTCGCACCCGCGCGGCCGCGCTGGCTGCTCATCCCCGAGCAGGCGCAGCACCTGGAAACCCTCGCGCGGCAGGTCGCCATCGCGCTGGAGCGCGTGCACTACGTGGAGGTGGCGCAGCGCGCCGTGCTGGACATGGAATCCGAGCGCCTGCGCAACGCACTGCTCGGCGCCATCTCGCACGACGTGCGCACGCCGCTCACCGCGCTCATCGCGCTGGCGGAGTCGCTGCCGGCCCAGTCCGACGAAGCACTGCCTGCCGCGTCGCGGGCCATCGTGCAGCAGGCCCACCAGCTGCATGCCCTGGTCAGCAACCTGCTGGACATGGCGCGGCTGGAGAGCGGCCTGGCGGGCGGCAGCGTGCGCCTGCGGCGCGACTGGCAGTCGGTGGAGGAGGTGGTGGGCTCGGCCATCCGGGCGGCACGGCCCGCCCTGGGGGCGCTGGAGGTGCGCACCGCGCTGTCCGCGGACCTGCCGCTCGTGGAGTTCGACGCGGTACTGATCGAGCGCGTGCTCGTGAACCTGCTGGAGAACGCCGCCAAGTACGGCGCGCCGCCGATCGACGTTGCCGCCGAGGCGCTGCCCGGCCTGCTTCGCATCCGCGTGCGCGACCACGGCCCGGGGCTGCCCGCGGCGCTGCGCGGGCGCGAGCACACGCTGTTCGACAAGTTCACGCGCGGACAGGCCGAGTCGTCCACGCCCGGCGTGGGCCTGGGGCTGGCGATCTGCCGCGCCGTCGTGCTGGCGCACGGCGGCGACATCGCGGCAGCGGGCGCCGCGGCCGGTCCCGGGGCAGAATTCACCGTCACCCTGCCGCGGCGCCATCCGCCCGCCGTGCCGGAAGCCGCCGAGCTGCCGGACGACGGCGCCTCCGCCCCCCAGGGCCCGGGCGCCGCCTCTCCTGAATGAACTCCTGCCGATGAACCCACACCTGCGCACCGCGATCGTGATCGAGGACGAGCCCCAGATCCGCCGCTTCGTGCGCGGCGCGCTGGAGGAGGAGGGCTGGCAGGTGCACGAGGCCGCCACGCTGCGCGAGGGGCTGTCCGCGGCCGGAACGCGCCAGCCCGACCTGCTGGTGCTGGACCTGGGGCTGCCCGACGGCGACGGCGTGGTGCTGATCCGCGACGTGCGGAGCTGGTCGGCCGTGCCGATCATCGTGCTCTCCGCACGCACCGACGAGGCCGACAAGATCGCCGCGCAGGACGCGGGCGCGGACGACTACCTCACCAAGCCCTTCGGCACCGGCGAGCTGCTCGCGCGCGTGCGCGCCAACCTGCGCCGGCCGCGCCCCGCCACGGGCCAGGGGCTGCAGGCCGACGCGGCCGAGCCCGTGTTCCGCTTCGGCGACATCGAAGTGGACCGCAGCGCGCGCCTCGTGCGGCGCGCGGGCACGGCCGTGCACCTCACGCCCACCGAATACCGCATGCTGACGGTGCTGGTGGCCAATGCCGGCCGCGTCATCACCCAGCGCCAGCTGCTGCGCGAGGTCTGGGGGCCGGCACGCTCCGACCAGAGCCACTACCTGCGCATCTACATGGGCCACCTGCGGCAGAAGCTCGAAGCCGATCCCGCGCAGCCGCGGCATCTGCTGACCGAGACGGGCGTCGGTTACCGCCTGGCCGTCTGACCCGGGATCACGGCGGCCCGGCAGGCGTCGCCGGGTCGTTCGGATTTGCAGCGGATTGACGGAAGCCGCCGGACTTTTTACGCCCTTTTGACGCGTGCATTCCTAGACTGGAAGCCTGTTCCATCCTGCTTCCCGACGTGGCGCCCGGCGCTGCGCGAAGCCACCACGACATGCTGCTGCATCGGATATTCCTGCAGGAAGAGGGCGCTGCCGGCGCCCCGTGCTCCCATCCCCGCACCGCCGGCCCCGCGGCCCATGGCGTGGTCCTGCCGATCCGGCTGGCCCGGGAGCCTGCGCTGCGCATCCGGCAGCGCCTGCATGCCGCGCTCGGGCCGCTGCTGGGCACCTACCGGCTGTCGGTGGATGCGGTGCGGCCGGTGTGCACCGTCCACCTGCATCTGCGGCAGGACGATGTCGGCGAGTGCATGGACCGGATCATGGCCGCTCTGCCCACGGCGGAATTCGGGCCCGTGGGCCGTGTGCTGCACGAGGAGGGGCCCCGTCCGCCCGCGCTGCCGCCGCGCGGCGCGTACCGTGCGCAGGCGTGACATGGGCACCGCGTGGCATGTGGGCATGGCTTTGCTCGCCCTGTTCGCGCCGATGGCCCTCGCCTGGGCCCTCGTGCGCTGGAGCATGCGCCGCTCCGGGCGGCGGCTGCCGGACTAGGCCGGCTGGACGCCCGCCGCGTGCGCCTGCTGGTCCGCGTGGTAGCTCGAACGCACCATCGCGCCCACGGCGGCGTGGGTGAAGCCCATCTTGTAGGCTTCCTCTTCGTACATCTTGAAGGTGTCCGGATGGACGTAGCGGCGCACCGGCAGGTGGCTGTTGGAGGGCGCGAGGTACTGGCCGATGGTCAGCATGTCGATGTCGTGCGCGCGCATGTCGCGCATCACCTGCAGGATCTCCTCGTCGGTCTCGCCCAGGCCGACCATGATGCCGCTCTTGGTGGGCACGCCGGGGTGCAGCGCCTTGAACTTCTTGAGCAGGTTCAGGCTGAACTGGTAGTCGGAGCCCGGGCGCGCTTCCTTGTAGAGGCGCGGCGCGGTTTCCAGGTTGTGGTTCATCACGTCGGGCGGCGCGGCCTTGAGGATCTCCAGCGCGCGGTCGTCGCGGCCGCGGAAGTCGGGCACCAGGATCTCGATCTGCGTCTGGGGCGAGAGCGCGCGGATGTTCTGGATGCACTCCACGAAATGGCCGCTGCCGCCGTCGCGCAGGTCGTCGCGGTCCACGCTCGTGATCACCACGTACTTCAGCTTGAGCGCGGCGATGGTGCGCGCGAGGTTCAGCGGCTCGTCCTTGTCGAGCGGGTCCGGACGGCCGTGGCCCACGTCGCAGAACGGGCAGCGGCGCGTGCACTTGTCGCCCATGATCATGAACGTGGCCGTGCCCTTGCCGAAGCACTCGCCGATGTTGGGGCAGGAGGCTTCCTCGCACACGGTGTGCAGCTTGTGCTCGCGCAGGATCTCCTTGATCTCGTAGAAGCGCGTGGTGGGCGAGCCGGCCTTGACGCGGATCCACTCGGGCTTCTTCAGCACCTCGCCCTGTTCCACCTTGATGGGAATGCGCGAGAGCTTCGCGGCGGCTTTCTGCTTGGCGAGCGGGTTGTAGGCAACGGTGGATTGCGCTTCGCGGACGACTTCGGGAGTGCTCATGGCTGGTGCGGGAGTCAGGGCGCGAGGCGGATCGCCAGTTGGCGCGCCAGTACGGCCGCCGCTTCGTCCCAGGTGGTGTGAACGCCGATTGTAGAAAGGTCGACGGTCGGCAACCCTGCGTAGCCGCAAGGGTTGATGCGCGAGAAGGGTTCCAGGTCCATGTCGACGTTCAGCGCGACACCGTGGTAGGTGCAGTGCCGCGTCACCTTGATGCCGAGCGCGGCGATCTTGCCCAGGCCGGAGAAATCGGGGGCCGCCGCGGGCGCCGACGGGTCGGCCTGCTGCGGGCGCTGGGGCAGCAGCGCATGGCTGCGCGGGTCGGCCAGCCGCACGTAGATGCCCGGCGCGCCGGCCACGCGGTGGCCCGTGACGCCGAAATGCGCGAGCGTGCGGATCGCGGCCTCTTCCACGCGGTGGACGTATTCCTTCACGTAGTAGCCGGCGCGCCGCAGGTCGACGAGCGGATAGGCCACCACCTGCCCGGGGCCGTGGAAGGTGACCTGCCCGCCGCGGTTGGTGGCGACCACGGGGATGTCGCCCGGGGCCAGCAGGTGGTCGGCGCGGCCCGCGAGGCCCTGCGTGAAGTGGGGCGCGTGCTCGCACACCCAGAGGGCGTCGGGCGTGCTTTCGGTGCGCTGCCCGGTGAATGCCTGCATGGCCTCCACCGTCTCGCGCAAGTCCACGCGTCCGAGCATCCGCACCTGCATGGCGCCGTCCACGGTCAGAGCACCACCTTCACCATGGGATGCGACGAGAGCGCGCGGTACAGGTCGTCGAGCTGCTCGCGGCTGGTCGCGGTGACGGTGAGCGTCACGCCCAGGTAATTTCCTTCGCGGCTGTCACGCAACTCGATGGTCGAGGCATCGAAGGACGGATCGAAGCTGCGGGCGACTTCGGCGAGCGCATGGACGAAGCCGTCCGCCTTGCGGCCCATCACCTTGATGGGGAAGCTGGAGGGGTACTCGATGAGCGATTCCTTGCGCGGATCGCCCTCGGCGCCGATGACGGGGGAGGGGGTCGGGGGCTGGGTCATGCGATGATTGTCGGTGAAGCGGTAGGGAAGCGAAGCTGCGTGGGCGTGCGCCACATTGGTGCCGCGGGCGCCCGCATTCACCCACCGGGTGCGTCGATGTGCACCGGTGTCGCGCGCGCGCCCCAGGGCATTGCAGGATGCAACGGGTTTTTACTTATAATCAGGGGCTTTGTAAGAAGTTCCAGCCCGCGAGCCGGGTGTCCACAGGCGTTCACCAACCATGAAAACAGACGCTCCGGACACTGGAACTGAGGTCGAGGATTCCGGTTTCAAGCCCCTTTCCGCCGCCGAGGCGCAGGCGTGGCGCCAGCGCCATCCGCCGGTGTCCATCTGGCGCATCGTGGCGGGCCAGGCCCTGGTGGGGCTGCTGGCGGCCCTGGTGGCCTGGGGCGCAACCGGTCGCTCCCACGTCGCCTGGTCGACGGGTTACGGGGCGCTGGCGGTGGTCCTTCCCGCGGCGCTCTTCGCCCGGGGCATGGCGCGCCAGAGGTCGTCGGCCGGGGGCGCCCTGACGGGGCTCTTCGGATGGGAATTGGTCAAGATTGCTTTGACCGTCGCCATGCTGGCGGCGGCGCCCCGGCTGGTGCCGGGATTGAGCTGGCTGGCTCTGCTCGCCGGCATGGTGGTGACGATGAAAACGTACTGGATCGCGCTCATGGCGGGGTCCGGTGTCCGCAAACCGATTGATTGAGAGAAGAGTTGTCCGATGGCCGCAGAAGCGCATGCCCCGACTGCCAGTGAATACATCGTTCACCACTTGCAGCATCTCCAGAACATCAAGCAGAAGTCGATCGTCGACTTCTCCGTGGTGAACTACGACTCCGTCATCGTCGGCCTGGTGCTGGGCGCCATCGCCCTGTTCACCTTCTGGATCTGCGCCCGCAAGGCGACCTCCGGCGTGCCGGGCCGCTTCCAGGCCGCCGTCGAGATCCTGGTCGAGATGGTCGACAACCAGGCCAAGGCCAACATCCACAACGCCGAGAGCCGCAAGTTCATCGCTCCGCTGGCCCTCACCGTGTTCGTGTGGATCTTCCTCATGAACGCGATGGACATGCTCCCCGTCGACCTGCTGCCCGCCATCTGGGCGCAGATCTACGGCGCCGCCGGCCACGATCCGCACCACGCCTACCTGCGTGTCGTGCCCACCGCCGACCTCTCCACCACCCTCGGCCTGTCCACGGCCGTGCTGATCCTCTGCCTGTACTACAGCGTGAAGATCAAGGGCCTGGGCGGCTGGGCGCACGAACTCGTGACGGCCCCGTTCGGCACGAGCAAGAATCCCGTCTTCGCCCTGATCCTGGGCGTGGTCAATCTGCTGATGCAGATCATCGAATACGTTGCCAAGACCGTGTCGCATGGCATGCGGCTGTTCGGCAACATGTACGCTGGTGAGTTGGTGTTCATGCTGATCGCCCTGATGGGCGGCGCGGCAGCCATGTCGCTTTCCGGTGTGTTGCTCCCCGTGGGGCACATCATTGCGGGCTCTATCTGGGCGATCTTCCACATCCTGGTGATCACCCTGCAGGCCTTCATTTTCATGATGCTGGCGCTGATCTACCTCGGCCAGGCACATGACGCTCACTGAGCCTTCCCTTTCCTTCCTTCTCAACCTTTCTTTCTTTTCATCCTAGGAGTCATCATGGAAAACATTCTCGGTCTCGTCGCTCTGGCTTGTGGTCTGATCGTGGGTCTGGGCGCCATCGGCGCATCGATCGGCATCGCTCTGATGGGTGGCAAGTACCTCGAAGCTTCCGCCCGCCAGCCCGAGCTGATCAACGAACTGCAGACCAAGATGTTCATCTTGGCCGGCCTGATCGACGCCGCCTTCCTGATCGGTGTCGCCATCGCCCTGCTGTTCGCCTTCGCCAACCCCTTCGTCCTGGCCTGATTCCCGACCAACGCCCAACTAGAAAGGTGTTGCCGTGAGTATCAACGCGACCCTGTTCGTTCAGGCCATCGTCTTCCTGATCCTGGTGCTGTTCACGATGAAGTTCGTGTGGCCCCCGATCGCGAAGGCGCTGGACGAGCGAGCCCAGAAAATCGCCGAAGGCCTCGCTGCTGCCGACCGCGCCAAGTCCGAACTCACCGCTGTGAACCAGCGCGTCGAGAAGGAACTCGCGCAGACGCGCAACGAGACGGCATCGCGTCTTGCGGACGCCGAACGCCGTGCCCAGGCCATCATCGAAGAGGCCAAGGCCCGTGCGACCGAGGAAGGCAACAAGATCGTCGCCGCCGCCCGTGCCGAAGCCGAGCAGCAGACGGTCCAGGCCCGCGAAGCCCTGCGCGAGCAGGTGGCTGCGCTGGCCGTCAAGGGTGCCGAGCAGATCCTCCGCAAGGAGGTGAACGCCGGCGTCCACGCCGATCTGCTGAACCGGCTCAAGACCGAGCTGTAAGTAAGGGACGCAACCATGGCTGAACTCGCCACCATTGCCCGCCCTTACGCGGAAGCCCTGTTCAAGGCCAGCGCTGCCCAGCCGGGCGCCGGCCTGGGCAGCACCGTCGCCTGGGTGGACGAACTGGCGGCGATCGCTGCCGACCCACAGGTGCGGCAGCTGGCCGACAACCCGAAGGTCACGCCCGAACAGCTGTTCGACCTGATCGCCGGTGTGGTGCGCGCGCCGCTCTCCGATGCGGCCCGCAACTTCCTGCGCGTGCTCATCGACAACGGCCGCCTCGACGCGCTGCCCGAAGTGGCGGCGCAGTTCCGCGCCCTCGTCAACCGCCAGAGCGGCTCGTCCGACGCGGTCGTCCACAGCGCCTTCCCGATCGATGCCTCCGCCCTGGCGGAGCTCGGCGTCTCGCTGGAGAAGCGTTTCGGCCGCAAGCTGAACCTCTCCGTGCAGCAGGACGCCTCGCTGATCGGCGGCGTGCGCGTGGTCGTGGGCGACGAGGTGCTGGACACCTCCGTCAAGGCCCGTCTGGAACAAATGAAAGCGGCCCTCGTCGCGTAAGCGCCCGAGGTTTCGGCTAACCCAAGAAAGAAGGAAAGAGTCATGCAACTCAATCCCGCAGAGATTTCTGAACTGATCAAGAGCCGCATCGAAGGTCTGGCAGCCAGCAGCGACATCCGCAACCAGGGCACCGTGGTGTCCGTGACCGACGGTATCGTGCGCGTCCATGGCCTGTCGGACGTGATGCAGGGCGAAATGCTGGAATTCCCGGCCAGCCAGGACGGCCAGCCTTCCTACGGCCTGGCCCTGAACCTCGAGCGCGACTCCGTCGGCGCCGTGATCCTGGGCGAGTACGAGCACATCTCCGAAGGCGACACCGTGAAGTGCACGGGCCGCATCCTGGAAGTGCCCGTGGGCCCCGAACTGGTCGGCCGCGTGGTGAACGCCCTGGGCCAGCCCATCGACGGCAAGGGCCCGATCAACGCCAAGCTGACGGACGTGATCGAGAAGGTCGCTCCCGGCGTGATCGCGCGCCAGTCCGTGGACCAGCCGCTGCAGACCGGCATCAAGTCCATCGACGCCATGGTGCCCGTGGGCCGTGGCCAGCGCGAGCTGATCATCGGTGACCGCCAGACCGGCAAGACGGCCGTGGCGATCGACGCCATCATCGCCCAGAAGGGCCAGGGCGTGACGTGTATCTACGTCGCGATCGGCCAGAAGGCTTCCTCGATCAAGAACGTGGTGCGCGCCCTGGAACAGGCCGGCGCCATGGAATACACGATCGTGGTGGCGGCATCGGCTTCCGAGTCGGCGGCCATGCAGTACGTGTCGGCCTACTCCGGCTGCACGATGGGCGAATACTTCCGCGACCGCGGCGAAGACGCGCTGATCGTGTATGACGACCTGTCCAAGCAGGCCGTGGCCTACCGCCAGGTCTCGCTGCTGCTGCGCCGCCCCCCGGGCCGCGAAGCCTACCCCGGCGACGTGTTCTATCTCCACAGCCGCCTGCTGGAGCGTGCCGCCCGCGTGAACGCCGACTACGTCGAAGCCTTCACCAAGGGTGAAGTCAAGGGCAAGACGGGTTCGCTGACGGCCCTGCCGATCATCGAAACGCAGGCCGGCGACGTGTCCGCCTTCGTGCCGACGAACGTGATCTCGATCACCGACGGCCAGATCTTCCTGGAAACCAGCCTGTTCAACGCCGGCATCCGTCCCGCCATCAACGCCGGTATCTCGGTGTCCCGCGTGGGCGGTGCAGCGCAGACCAAGCTGGTGAAGGGCCTGTCCGGCGGTATCCGTACCGACCTGGCGCAGTACCGTGAACTGGCCGCTTTCGCCCAGTTCGCATCCGACCTGGACGAAGCCACCCGCAAGCAGCTGGACCGCGGTGCCCGCGTGACCGAGCTGCTGAAGCAGCCGCAGTACAGCCCGCTGCCCATCTCGCTGATGGGTTCGACGCTGTTCGCAGTGAACAAGGGCTTCATGGACGACGTGGACGTGAAGAAGGTGCTCGCCTTCGAATCCGGCCTGCACCAGTTCCTCAAGACCAGCCACGGCGCCCTGCTGGAGCGCCTGGAGAAGAACCGTGCCTTCGACAAGGAAGGCAAGGACGAGGCCGAACTGACGCAAGCCATCACGGCCTTCAAGAAGTCGTTCGCCTAAACCGAACGAGGAGCCATCATGGCAGCAGGCAAGGAAATACGCGGCAAGATCAAATCGGTGGAGAACACCAAGAAGATCACCAAGGCCATGGAAATGGTGGCCGCGTCCAAGATGCGCAAGGCGCAGGACCGCATGCGTGCCGCACGGCCTTACAGCGAGAAGATCCGCAACATCGCGGCGAACCTCGGCCAGGCCAATCCCGAGTACGTCCATCCCTTCATGAAGTCGAACGACGCCAAGACGGCCGGCTTCATCGTGGTGACGACGGACAAGGGCCTGTGCGGCGGCATGAACACCAACGTGCTGCGTGCCGTGACGGCGAAGCTGCGCGAACTGCAGTCGCAGGGCG
Organism: Acidovorax sp. PRC11; assembly: GCF_031844105.1. Lineage (NCBI taxonomy): Bacteria > Pseudomonadati > Pseudomonadota > Betaproteobacteria > Burkholderiales > Comamonadaceae > Acidovorax > Acidovorax sp. PRC11. The sequence goes on from NZ_JAUZUQ010000014.1 coordinate 27,894, forward strand.
TGACCACGCAGACCGTCGCGATCGGCAACAAGGGCCTCGGCTTCCTGAACCGTGTCGGCGCCCAGGTGGTGTCGCACGTGACCGGGCTGGGGGACACCCCCCACCTGGACAAGCTGATCGGCCCCGTGAAGGTGCTGCTGGACGCCTATGCGGAAGGCAAGATCAACGGCGTGTACCTCGCGTACACGAAGTTCATCAACACCATGAAGCAGGAATCGGTCGTGGAGCAGCTGCTGCCGCTCTCGTCCGAGAAGATGCAGGCCGAGAAGACGGAACACGGCTGGGACTACATCTACGAGCCCGATGCCCAGAGCGTCATCGACGACCTGCTCGTGCGCTACGTCGAGTCGCTGATCTACCAGGCCGTGGCCGAGAACATGGCGTCCGAGCAGTCGGCGCGCATGGTGGCCATGAAGGCCGCCACGGACAACGCGGGCAACGTCATCGGCGAACTCAAGCTGGTCTACAACAAGACGCGCCAGGCCGCGATCACGAAAGAACTTTCGGAGATCGTCGCGGGTGCCGCGGCAGTTTAAATTTTTGGAGCAAATGCAATGGCTCAAGAGAACACCCAAGTGAACGCTGGCGTTCAGGGCAAGATCGTTCAATGTATCGGCGCCGTGGTGGACGTCGAGTTCCCGCGCGACCGGATGCCCAAGGTGTATGACGCACTGAAGCTCGAAGGCTCCCCGCTGACGCTGGAAGTGCAGCAGCAGCTCGGCGACGGCGTGGTGCGTACCATCGCGCTGGGCTCGTCCGACGGCCTGCGCCGCGGCCTGATGGTGTCCAACACCGGCAACCCGATCACCGTGCCCGTGGGCAAGGCGACGCTGGGCCGCATCATGGACGTGCTGGGCTCGCCGATCGACGAGCGCGGCCCGGTCAGCCAGGAACTGACGGCCTCCATCCACCGCAAGGCGCCCGCGTACGACGAACTGTCGCCGTCGCAGGAGCTGCTGGAGACCGGCATCAAGGTGATCGACCTGGTGTGCCCGTTCGCCAAGGGCGGCAAGGTGGGCCTGTTCGGCGGCGCCGGCGTGGGCAAGACCGTGAACATGATGGAGCTCATCAACAACATCGCCAAGGCCCACAGCGGTCTGTCGGTGTTCGCCGGTGTGGGCGAGCGGACCCGTGAAGGCAACGACTTCTATCACGAAATGGCCGATTCCGGCGTCGTGAACCTCGAGAAGCTCGAAGACTCCAAGGTCGCCATGGTCTACGGCCAGATGAACGAGCCCCCGGGCAACCGTCTGCGCGTGGCCCTGACCGGCCTGACGATCGCCGAGTCGTTCCGCGACGAAGGCCGCGACGTGCTGTTCTTCGTGGACAACATCTACCGCTACACGCTGGCCGGTACCGAAGTGTCCGCACTGCTGGGCCGCATGCCTTCCGCCGTGGGCTACCAGCCGACGCTGGCCGAGGAAATGGGCCGCCTGCAGGAGCGCATCACCTCCACCAAGGTGGGCTCGATCACCTCCATCCAGGCCGTGTACGTGCCTGCCGATGACTTGACCGACCCGTCGCCCGCCACGACCTTCGCCCACCTGGATTCCACCGTGGTGCTGTCGCGTGACATCGCCTCGCTGGGTATCTACCCCGCCGTGGACCCGCTGGACTCCACCAGCCGCCAGCTCGACCCGCAGGTCGTGGGCGAAGAGCACTACGCGGTCGCCCGCGGCGTGCAGGGCACGCTGCAGCGCTACAAGGAACTGCGCGACATCATCGCCATCCTGGGCATGGACGAACTGGCTCCCGAGGACAAGCTGGCCGTGGCCCGCGCCCGGAAGATCCAGCGTTTCCTGTCGCAGCCGTTCCACGTGGCCGAAGTGTTCACGGGCTCGCCCGGCAAGTACGTGCCGTTGGCGGAAACCATCCGCGGCTTCAAGATGATCGTGGCCGGCGAATGCGACCACCTGCCGGAGCAGGCGTTCTACATGGTCGGGACGATCGACGAAGCCTTCGAAAAGGCCAAGAAGGTCGCGTAAAGCGGCGCATACGGGCAGCCCGCGTCGTTGCCGTGCTCGCCGTACTCCTGTACGGCTCGTGCGCGGCGCCTAGCGGGCCCTCCCGTCTGCTTGCTTCACCCACCTTCTTTCAGAGCCCAGAGGAAAACCCATGAACACCATCCACGTCGACGTGGTCAGCGCCGAGGAGTCCATCTTCTCGGGTGAAGCGCGTTTCGTCGCGCTGCCCGGCGAGGCCGGCGAGCTCGGCATCTACCCGCGCCACACGCCGCTGATCACCCGCATCCGGCCGGGATCGGTGCGCATCGAGACGGCCGATGGCGGCGAAGAGTTCGTCTTCGTGGCTGGCGGCATCCTCGAGGTGCAGCCCGGCAGCGTGACCGTGCTGTCCGACACCGCCATCCGCGGCAAGGACCTGGACGACGAGAAGGCCGCAGCCGCCCGCGCCGCCGCCGAGGAAGCGCTCAAGAATGCCAAGAGCGACGTCGATTTCGCGAAGGCGCAGTCCGAGCTGGCCGTGATGGCCGCGCAGATCGCTGCGCTGCGCAAGTTCCGCCAGAAGCGCTGAGCGGCCGCCTCCGCCAGCCACTCCTCCCCTCGGCCGTCCAGGCCCTGAGGGAACACGATCAAGCCGCCCTCGGGCGGCTTTTTCTTTGCCTGACCGCTCCCCTGACCGGTTCCATGCGTCGGAAACCGGGGCCCCGGGTAGGCGTGCTCCGACATCGGCATGCGGCGCGCTGGACGGTGCCGGAAAACGCCCTGGCGATAGCATTCCTCATGCAAGCGCACACCAGGGCTTTCTTCCTTCTACGTACGACGCATTGGGCGGCGGGGTCAGCAGGGCGGCGGGTTGGCGCTTCTCCCCATCCCGCAGAAAGGCGCCTGCATGGCCGCGCCCTCCCATGACCTGGTGATCGCCCGGCCCGAAGGGCTGTACTGCCCGCCGGGCGACTTCTACATCGATCCCTGGAAGCCGGTGGACCGGGCCGTCATCACGCACGGCCACTCGGACCACGCGCGCTGGGGCCATCGGCACTACCTGGCGCACATCGACAGCGAAGGCACCCTGCGCACCCGCCTGGGGGAGGACATCACGCTGCAGACGCTGCCGTACGGGCAGGCCATCGAACACCACGGTGTGCGCATCTCGCTGCACCCTGCGGGCCACGTGCTCGGCTCTGCCCAGGTGCGGCTGGAGCACGGAGGGCGCGTGTGGGTGGCGTCGGGCGATTACAAGACGGGGGCGGACGGCACCTGCCCGCCGTTCGAGCCGGTGCGCTGCGACACCTTCATCACGGAATCGACCTTCGGCCTGCCGATCTACCGCTGGCCCTCGCAGGAGGAACTGTTCTCCGACATCAATGCCTGGTGGCGCGCCAACGCGGCCGAAGGGCGGCCGTCGGTGATGCTGTGCTACGCCTTCGGCAAGGCGCAGCGCATCCTGCACGGCGTCGATCCATCGATCGGTCCGATCGTGGTGCATGGCGCGGTGGAGCCGCTGAACCGCGTGTACCGCGCGGCGGGCGTGGCACTGCCGCCGACGCTGCGCGCCACCGATCCGGAGGTGACGGCGAAGCTGCTGCAGACGGCGCTGGTGGTGGCGCCTCCGTCCGCGCAGGGCACGCCCTGGATGCGGCGGTTCCCGCGCCATTCCGATGCGTTCGCGAGCGGCTGGATGCAGCTGCGCGGCACGCGGCGGCGGCGCGGGGTGGACCGGGGGTTCGTGATGTCGGACCATGCGGATTGGCCGGGCCTGCAGTCGGCGATCGGTGCCACGGGCGCGGAGCGCGTGTTCGTCACCCACGGCAGCGTGGCGGTGCTGGTGCGCTGGCTCTGCGAGCAGGGGCTGGATGCGCAGGGCTTCCAGACGGAGTACGGCGACGAGGACGGCGATGCCGGCCCGGCGGATGCCCCGGCCACACCGGCGGATGGCGACCCGGTCCCGCCGGTGGCCGAGCCTGGTGGCGATGCATCGCCGGTGCTGGATGCCGCGCCCGGCCCGCAAGAGGAGGGCGCATGAAGGATTTCGCGGCCCTCTACCGCGGGCTGGACGCGAGCACTTCCAACCTCGCCAAGCAGGCGGCGCTCCAGGCCTATCTGCGGGCTGCTGCGCCCGCGGATGCCGCCTGGGCCGTGTATTTCCTCGCTGGCGGCAAGCCGCGGCAGCTGGTGCCGACCAAGCTGCTGCGGCAGTTCGCGCGGGAAGCGGCGGGCCTGCCGGAGTGGCTGTTCGACGAGAGCTACGAGGCCGTCGGCGATCTGGCGGAAACCATCGCGCTGCTGCTGCCCCCGCCCACCGACCGCCACGAGCTGGGCCTTGCGGAATGGGTGGAGCAGCATCTGCTGCCGCTGCGGGGCCAGGCGCCCGAGGCGCTGGAGCCGGTGCTGCGCGCGCAGTGGGCCCGGCTGGCGCCGGAGGAGCGGCTGGTGTACTTCAAGCTCATCACGGGCGCGTTCCGCGTGGGGGTGTCGAAGCTGCAGGTCACGCAGGCGCTGGCCGCCGTGGGTGGCCTGGATCCGAAGCGCGTGGCGCAGCGCCTCATGGGCTACACCCACATCGGCGCACGGCCCGGGGCCGCGGACTACGAACGCCTCGTCGCGCCGCAACCCGAGGAGGGCAGCGGCGACGGTCCCGGCGGCAGCGGCAGCGCCGAGACCAGCGGCCATCCCTATCCGTTCTTCCTCGCACACCCTTTTTCGCTGCCGGTGGAGCAGTTCGACGCCACCCTCGGCCCACCCGGTGACTGGATCGTGGAGTGGAAATGGGACGGCATCCGAGCCCAGCTGGTGCGGCGCGCGGGCGCCACCTGGGTGTGGTCGCGCGGCGAGGAACTGGTGAGCGACCGGTTCCCCGAACTGCAGCGGCTGGGCGAGGAGGCCCTGCCGGACGGCACGGTGCTGGATGGCGAGATCGTCGTCTGGCAGCCTGCCGAAGGCGACACCGCGGCCCACGTGCGCCCGTTCGCGGACCTGCAGAAGCGCATCGGGCGCAAGACGCTGGGACCGAAGCTGCTGCGCGAGCTGCCCGTGGTGCTGCTCGCCTACGATCTGCTCGAAGAGGGCGGCCAGGATCTGCGCGCCCTGCCGCAGCACGAGCGCCGCGCGCGCCTGGACGCGCTGCTCGCCCGCACCGCGCACCCGTCGCTCGTGGCCAGCCCGGTGCTGCACGGAGCGAGTTGGCAGGACCTCGCCACGCAGCGCGCGCAGGCCCGCTCGCTGGGCGTGGAGGGGATGATGCTCAAGGCCCGCGGTGCGCAGTACGGCGTGGGCCGCACCAAGGACGTGGGGACCTGGTGGAAATGGAAGATCGACCCGCTCAGCATCGATGCGGTGCTGATCTATGCGCAGCGGGGGCACGGGCGCCGTGCGAGCCTCTACAGCGATTACACCTTCGCGGTCTGGGACGGCCCGCCCGGCACGGAAGGCCGCACGCTCGTGCCGTTCGCGAAGGCCTATTCGGGCCTGACCGATGCCGAGATGGCGCGCGTGGACGCGGTCATCCGGCGCACGACGCTCGAGACTTTCGGGCCGGTGCGCAGCGTGAAGCCGACGCTGGTGTTCGAGCTGGGGTTCGAGGGGATCGCGCGCAGTGCGCGGCACAAGAGCGGCATCGCGGTGAGGTTTCCGCGGATGCTGCGGTGGCGCGAGGACAAGCCGGTGGAGGAGGCGGATTCCCTCGATACGCTCGCGGCGCTGCTGCCGGATAGCGGCGGAGCACAGCCGCCGGCACCGACGCGATGACTGCGCCGGGCCGCGCGGGCCCGCCTCGCTTACCGACAGGGCCCTCGTCGGCGCCGCGCTAGCCCGCGGCTTCCGGCGGGCGGTCGTTCTCGATCCAGACCTTGGTCGCATCGCCCACGCGGGACAGCTGCATGTGGTATTCGTAGCGCTCGGGATGGTAGAGCCCGGTCAGGAACTGCACGGGCCGGCCGCCGGCATCCACCGCCACGCGGGAGACGCGCAGCAGCGGCACGCCGGGCGCGACCCGCAGGGCCGCGGCCACGTGCAGGTCGGCCAGCGCGGCTCCCAGGGTCTGCTCCGCCGACACCACCTGCACGCCGGACTGCTCCAGCGCGACCAGCATGGGCACGTCCTGCAGCGTGGGCTTCTCCACCGCCGCCGCCAGGTCGTGCGGCAGGAAGACTTCGGTGTAGGCGATCGGCTGGCCCTTGAACTTGCGCACGCGCACCACCTTGAGCACCGGGCTGCCGGGCGGCAACCGGAGCGCCTGGGCCACCCGTGATGGCGCCGGCAGCACCCGGTGCTCCAGCACGGCCACCCGCGTACGCCGGCCCATGTTGACGATGTTGTCCAGCAGGCCCCCACGCAGCCGCAGGTGGCTGGGCAGTTCGTCCTGCGCCGCGGGCAGCGTGCCCTTGCCGCGCAGTCGCACCACCAGGCCTTCCTCTTCCAGCCGTGCCAGGGCCGAGCGGATGGTGACGCGCGCCACGCCGAACTCCTCGGCCAGCTGGCGCTCGCCCGGCAGCGGCAGGCCGCGTTCGTACCGGCCCGATTTCAGCCGCTCGCGCAGGATGAGCCGCACCTGGTGGAAGCGCGGCAGGCTGGGCAGGGCGGGCGGGTCGGCAGGCTCGGTCCGGGGCATGGTGCCGACTGTAGGCGGCGGGCGGAGCCGGCGCAAGGCGACCGGGCAGCGCGGTGCGCGCGCCCGTCAGCCGTAGAGTTTGCCCTGCGCCAGCAGCTCCGGCGTGCCGAGCAGCTGGTTGAGCCCGTCGAACTGCAGCATCTGCGGCCAGTACGGTTCGGTGGTGCCGTGCCGGTGCAGGCTGGCCAGGTAGCCCTGCAGGGCGTGGCTCAGGGCGCGCACGGTGCCGCCTGGGAAGATGGCCACGCGGTAGCCCAGCGCCTGCAGCTCGGCCGCGGGCAGGATGGGGGTCTTGCCGCCTTCGACCATGTTGGCGAGCATGGGCGCGCGGGGGGACAGGCGCGCCAGCGCGGCCGCCATGTCCTCCCGGGTGCGCAGCGCTTCCACGAAGAGGACGTCGGCGCCGGCGTCGGCATAGCGCTCCATGCGGTCGAGCGCGGCGTCCAGGCCCTCCACCGCCACGGCATCGGTGCGGGCCACGATGAGCGTGCCGGCGTCGCGCCGCGCATCGCAGGCCGCGCGGATCTTGCCCGCCATCTCCGCGCTGCCGATGAGCGTTTTGCCGTCCAGGTGGCCGCAGCGCTTGGGGCTGGTCTGGTCCTCCAGCTGGATGGCCGAGGCGCCCGCACGTTCCAGCAGGCGCACGGTGCGCTGCACGTTGAGCGCGTTGCCGAAGCCGGTGTCGGCGTCGACGATGAGGTGCAGGTGCTCGGTGCGCTCGCGGATCGCGGTGGTCACCTGCGCCACGTCGTCCAGCGAGAGCAGCCCGATATCGGGCCGGCCCAGGCGCGTATAGGCGATGCTGGCGCCGGACAGGTAGGCGGCGTCGAAGCCGGCCTGCGCGACCAGCAGGGCCGAGAAGGCGTCGTACACGCCGGGCGCGGTGACGATGGCGGGCGATTGCAGGCGGGTCTTGAGGTCGGTGGTCATGGCGTGGGCACGTCGGTGGCGGAGGGTGCGCGCCGGGCCGCCAGGCGCTTTTCCAGGTGGGGCAGCAGGCCGCCGTCGCGGATCATGGCGACGAGGTGGGCGGGAATGGGCTCGCAGGCGAGCACGCGGCCGGTGGCGAGGTCGTGCACGCGGGCCCGGTCCAGGTCGCAGGCCACGGGCGCGCCGGTCGCGACGGTCGGCGCCTCGGGGCACACCAGCAAGGGCAGGCCGAGGTTGAAGCCGTTGCGGTAGTAGATGCCCGAGAACGACCGGGCCGCGACGCAGGCCACGCCCAGGTGCCGCAGCACCTCGGCCGCCTGCTCGCGCGACGAGCCCGCGCCGAAGTTGCGCCCCGCGAACACGATATCGCCCGGCCGGACCTCGGCCGCGAAACGCGGGTCCACCGATTCCAGGCAGTGGCGGGCGATCTCGGCGATGCCGAACTTCATGTAGGCGCCGGGGGCCAGCAGGTCGGTGTTCAGGTCGTCGCCGAACACCCAGGCGCGGCCCGTGGCGGCGATGGCGTGCGCGGCCGTCATTGCAGCATCTCCCGGGGATCGGCCACGCGGCCGGCCACCGCCGAGGCGGCCACCGTCCAGGGCGAGCCGAGGTAGATCCGCGCCTCTGCCGAGCCCATGCGGCCCTTGAAATTGCGCGCCGTGGTGCTGATGGCGACCACGTCGGGCCCGAAGGTGTGCGCGCCGTAGCCGGAGCAGGCGCCGCAGCTGGTGGGCAGCAGCTCGGCGCCGGCCTCCAGCAGCGCGCCGAGCACGCCTTCGTCCCGTGCGCGCTGCTGGTCCTGCAGGCTGGCCGGAGCCACCAGCAGGCGCACGCCGCGGGCCACCCTGCGCCCGCGCAGCACCTGCGCGGCCATGCGCAGATCGTCCAGCTTGGCGCCCGTGCAGGCGCCGACGTAGGCGAGGTTGATGGCCACGCCGCGCAGGTCCGCCGCATCGCGGCCGTGGGCCGGACTGTGCGGCTCGGCCACCTGGGGTGCGAGGGCACCGGCGTCGAAGGCGTGGTCGGCCAGCAGCGGGGCGCCGGCGTCGGTGTGCCAGGGGGCCGTGTCCACGCCGTCCGCGCCCTCGCCCGTGCCGGCCAGCCAGGCGCGGGTGACCTCGTCCGGCGCCACCAGCCCGGCCTGGGCGCCCAGCTCCGCCGTCATGTTGGAGAGCGTCATGCGCTCCTGCATCGACAGGGCCTGCACCGCCGGGCCCGCATATTCGACCGCCTGGTACTGCCCTCCGTCCATGCCGAAGCGGGTGCACAGGAACAGCATCATGTCCTTGGCGGACACGCCCGGGGCCAGCCGGCCGTTCCATGCCATGCGCAGCGTGTGCGGCACCTTGAGCCAGATCTCGCCCGTGACGAGCACGCCCAGCATCTCGGTGGCGCCCACGCCGAACATGTAGGCACCGAACGCGCCGCCCGTGGGGGAATGGCTGTCGCCGCCCACGGCGAACATGCCGGGCCGCAGGTAGCCCTGCTGCGGCACCACCACGTGGCAGATGCCCTCGGTGTCGTGGAAGCGCGCCACGCCGGCGCTCTTCACCCAGTCGCGCGCGATCTGCACGATGGCGCGGCTCTCGTCGTCGTAGGCGGGCACGTAGTGGTCGGTGACGACCACCACCTTGTCCGGGTCCCATACCTTCGCGCCCAGGCGGTCGAGCATGGGCTTCACGCGGCGCGGTCCGCCCGAGTCGTGCATCATGGCCAGATCCACCCGGCAGGTGACGATCTCGCCGGGCTCCACGTGGCTGCGGCCTGCGGCGCGGGCCACGAGCTTCTGCGCCAGGGTCTGCGCGGGCACGGAATCCCGCATGGGGGTGGGGACGGCGCTCATTCGACGCTCGCGCCCGAGGCCTTGATGATCTTCGCCCAGTCCTGCACGTCCTGGGCCACGAACTTGGCGAACGCGGCGGGCGGCATGTCCACCGTGGTGGCCGCCTCCGTGCGCATGCGCTCCTGGTAATCGGGCGACCCGATGGCCTTCTTCACCGCCGCGTAGAGCTTCTGCGTCACCTCCCGGGGCATCTGCGCGGGGCCGAACAGGCCGAACCAGGCCATCGATTCGAAGCCCTTCACGGTCTGCCCGATCGGCGGCACGCCGGCGAACTGCGGCAGCGGCTCGCGGCTGCTCACGCCCAGCAGCTGGATGCTGCCGTTCTGCATGTGCGGCAGCACGTTCACGGTGCTGGCGAACATCAGGTCCACCGTGCCCGCCAGCACGTCGGACAGCGCCGGGCCGGTGCCCTTGTAGGGCACGTTGACGATGTCGGTGCCGGTCAGCATCTTGAACTGCTCGCTGGCCAGGTGCAGGGACGACCCCTGGGCACCGATCGCGAAGTTCAGCTTGCCCGGATTGGCCTTGGCGTAGGCGATGAGCCCGGCCGTGTCGGAGAACGGCGCGCCCTTGCGCGCGATCAGCACGCTGGGCACCCTGGCGACCATGGTGATGGGCGTGAAGTCCTTGACCGGATCGAAGCCCAGGTTCTTGTAGAGCGTGGCGTTGATGGTGTGGCCCGTGAAGCTCATGAGGAGCGTGGAGCCGTCGGCCGGGGCCTTGGCCACGTAGGCTGCGGCGATGTTGCCGCCGGCCCCCGCGCGGTTTTCCACCACCACGGGGCGGCCGAGCGTATCCCCCACCATGCGGCCGATGACGCGTGCCAGCGTGTCGGTGGTGCCGCCGGACGGGCTGCCCACGACGATGGTGATGGGTCTGCCGCTGTCCTGGGCCCAGGAGGGCGCGGGGGCCAGGGCGGCGGGGAGGGCGCAGAGCGCGGCCAGCGCGCAGCGCCGGCTGAGGGCGGTGTTCATCGTGTCTCCTGGGGTCTTCTTGTCGATCGGCCGATCCTAGGCACGCCGCCCGGCGCTTTCAATGGAACCTGCTGGTCCCATCGGGCAGACCGGAGGGGGCAGGGCGGCAGGGCGGCAGGGCGGCAGGGCGGCAGGGCGGCAGGGCGGCAGGGCGGCAGGGCGGCAGGGCGGCAGGGCGGCGTGGTGGCGTTTGGACTACGCGGCGGGGCGGTGCGGCGCGGTGTAATCGCAGCCATGGAACCGAGGGATGCCGATACCCCGCGCCGCCGGCCGCGCCGTGGCGCCGCGCAGCAGGCGGTGATCGCCTGGCTGGCGCAGCGCGGCTGGAAGCCGTTCGCCTTCCAGCGCGAGGTCTGGGATGCCATGGCCCGCGGCGCCTCCGGCCTGCTGCACGCCACCACGGGCGCGGGCAAGACCTACGCGGTGTGGCTGGGGGCCCTGCAGGCGTTCGCGCAGGAGCCCGGCGCGAAGCGCTCCGCATCCCGGGCGGACCCGGCCGAGTCCCCCCGGGGCCGTGCAGGAAAGCCGGTCTCCGAGCCGCTGACGGTGCTGTGGCTCACGCCCATGCGGGCCCTGGCCGCGGACACGCTGAAAGCCCTGCGCACGCCGCTCGACGAGCTCGCCGCCACGCATCCCGTGCTCGCGCGCTGGACGGGCGGGGCGCGGACGGGCGATACCGGCAGCGCCGAGCGCGGGGCCCAGTCGCGCCGGCTGCCGACGGTGCTGGTGACGACGCCCGAGAGCCTGTCGCTGCTGCTCGCACGTGCCGATGCCCGGGAGTTGCTGTCCACCGTGCGGCTGGTGGTGGCCGACGAGTGGCACGAGCTGCTGGGCAACAAGCGCGGGGTGCAGGTGCAGCTGGCGCTCGCGCGGCTCTCCGGCTGGAACCCCGCCTTGCAGGTCTGGGGCATGTCGGCCACGCTCGGCAACCTGCCGGAGGCGCAGGATGCGCTGCTGGCGCCGCTGGGTGCGCAGGCGCGGTCGGCGGGCGTGCTGGTGCAGGGCCAGGTGGACAAGAAACTCGTGGTCGACACGCTGCTGCCCGACCACCCGGAACGCTTCTCGTGGGCCGGGCACCTGGGGCTGCGCATGCTGCCGGCGGTGGTGCGCGAGCTGGAATCCACGTCGACCACGCTGGTGTTCGTGAATGTGCGGTCGCAGGCGGAGCTCTGGTACAAGGCGATTCTCGACGCGCGGCCCGACTGGGCGGGCGAGCTGGCGATCCACCATGGCTCGCTGGACCGCGGCGTGCGCGAATGGGTGGAGGCGGGGCTGAAGGAAGGGCGCCTGCGCGCGGTGGTGTGCACCAGCAGCCTGGACTTAGGCGTGGATTTCCTGCCGGTGGAGCGCGTGCTGCAGATCGGTTCGGCCAAGGGCATCGCGCGGCTCCTGCAGCGCGCCGGGCGCTCGGGCCATGCGCCGGGGCGGCCCTCGCGCATCACGCTGGTGCCCACGCACAGCCTGGAGCTGGTGGAGGCGGCGGCCGCGCGCGCCGCGGTGCAGGCCGGCGAGGTGGAGATGCGCGCCAGCCCGCGCCGGCCGGTGGACGTGCTGGTGCAGCACCTCGTCACCGTGGCGCTGGGCGGCGGCTTCGAACCCGAGGCGCTGTACGCGGAGGTGTGCCGCACCGTGGCCTACCGCGACCTGCCGCGCGCGGTCTGGCAGTGGTGCCTGGATTTCGTGCACCGGGGCGGGCCGTCGCTTGCGGCCTACCCGGACTACCAGCGCGTGGCGCCGGACGAAGAGGGCATCTGGCGCATGCCGAGCGCGCGCCTCGCGCGCCGCCACCGTTCGAACATCGGCACCATCGTGAGCGACGCCAGTATGGCCGTGCAGGTGCTGCACGGCGCACGGCTGGGCACGATGGAGGAGAGCTTTCTCTCGCGCCTGTCGCCGGGCGATTGCTTCGTGTTCGCGGGGCAGGTGCTGGAGATGGTGAAGATCGAGGACATGACGGCCTACGTGCGCCGCGCCGCCCGCGGCCGGCCCACGGTGCCGCGCTGGGCCGGCTCGCGCATGCCGCTGTCCACGGTGCTCGCGGATTTCGTGGTGCAGCAGCTCGCGCTGGCGGCCGCGGGGCGCTACGGTTCGCCCGAACTGCGCTGCGTGCGGCCGCTGCTGGACGTGCAGCAGCGCTGGTCCGCGCTGCCCACCCCCGGCACGCTGCTCGCCGAGACGCTGCGCACGCGCGAGGGTTGGCACCTCTTCGTCTATCCGTTCGCGGGGCGCCATGCGCACACCGGCCTGGCGAGCCTGTTCGCCTGGCGCGCGGCCCAGGGCGAGGCCGGCACGTTCTCCATCGCCGTGAACGACTACGGGCTGGAGCTGCTGTCGGCCACCGAGCGCGATTGGGCGGCGCTGCTGCCGGAGCTGCTGCGGGTGCGGGCCGTGGCGGTGCCGCCGGAACCCGATGCCCCTGCGGGGGAGGGCCCGGATTCGGCCCGGGGGGCGGAAGCGGCAGATGCGGCCGAACGGCCGGACGGACGAATCGCTGCCCGCGAGGCCCTGGCGATCCGCAACACCGCGAATGCCGTGCGGGCGGAGGCGGAGGACGCCGCGGGGAACGGGGCCGAGGTCGATGCCCATGCCCATGCCGGTCCGGAGGGCGACGCCCTTGCGGGTCCGGATGCCGGTGCCGACGCCGAACGCCACGCGCTCCTGCACGAGGTACTGGCCAGCCTGAACGCCACCGAAATGGCGCGCCGGCGCTTCCGCGAGATCGCGCGCGTGTCCGGGCTCATCTTCCAGAGCCACCCGGGCGAGCGCCGCAGCGCACGCCAGTTGCAGGCCTCGTCGCAGCTGTTCTTCGAAGTCTTCCGCAAGTACGACACCGGCAACATGCTGCTGCGCCAGGCCGATGAGGAGGTGCTGAGCCAGGAGCTGGACGTGGCGCAGCTGCTGGCCGCGCTGCGCCGCATGCAGGCACAGGAACTGGTGGTGAAGCCGCTCACCCGGCCCAGCCCGTTCGCGTTCCCGCTCATGATCGAGCGGTTTCGCGAAAAGCTCACCAACGAGGACCTGGCCGACCGCATCGCGCGCATGCTGGCGCAGCTGGACACGGCGGCCGATGCCGGCAGTGCCGCGCCGCCCGAATCTGTTGCCGCGCAGGAGGTGGTGCCCCCCGATCCGCCCGCGCGGCCGCAGCGCCGGCGCGGGGCGGCGAAGAAGGCGGCCGATGCGGATGCGGGTGCGCAAAAGGCGGAGGCACCGGTGCCGCCGGCCCAGACCGCCATGCAGCAGGCTGCCGACGCGGTGCGCCGTACGCTGGATTTCTCGCTCACCTCCACCGAAGACTCCGGCAGCGGCGGCGGCGCACCGGGTGCAGCGCGCGCCCGTCGCCGTGAACGCAAACCGTCGCGGCCGCTGCCGAGGCTGTGAGCGGCGCGACGCGTCAAGCCGCCAGGCGGGAGGGGCATGGTCTGTGCCGGCTACGCCATCTGGAACAATCGTGCATCCTTGCTCCATTGCTGTGCACGCATCCTTTCCCTTGACCGGCGCATCCATCTCCGCTTTTGCTTCCGCTGCCGCCCCCACGTTCGCCATGACCGTCCTTGCCGGCACCGAAGTGCATCTGCTTCCCGACCGGGCCCTCTGGTGGCCCGCGGGCCGCACGCTCTTCGTGGCCGACGTGCACCTGGGCAAGGCCGACACCTTCCGCGCGCGCGGGCTGCCGGTGCCCTCCGGCACCACCCGCGACAATCTCGCGCGGCTCTCGGCGCTGGTCGCCGCGCAGGGCGCGCAGCGGCTCGTGGTATTGGGCGACTTCCTGCACGCGGCCGAGGCGCAGTCACCCGCCGTGCTGGCCTCGCTCGCGGCGTGGCGCGCGGCGCATGCGGCGCTGGAGGTGGTGCTGGTGCGCGGCAACCACGACAGCCACGCGGGCGATCCCCCCGCGGAACTGGGCATCGCGATCGTGGACGAGGCCTGGGCGCTCGGCCCCTTCGCCTGCTGCCACCATCCGCAGCGGCACGCGGCGCTGCACGTGCTGGCGGGCCACGTGCACCCCGCCATGGTGCTGCGCGGGACGGGCCGGGACGCGCTGCGGCTACCGTGCTTCGTGGCGGAGGGGGGCCGTGCCGCCGATGCCGGTTTCACGCTGCTGCCGGCCTTCGGCGAATTCACCGGGGGGCAGACCATGGCACCGGCGGCGGGCCGCCGGTTCTTCGCCGTGGGCGGAGGACGCGTGTGGGCCGTGCCCGTGCCCGGCACGGTCTCCGAGGCATCCCGCAGGGCCTGAGCCGCCCGCCTGCGGCTCAGGATTCGGACGGCCCGGGCCCTGCCGGGCCGTGGCCCGGTGCATCGAAGCCTGCCAGGCGCCGCAGCAGCCGGTCTTCTTCGCGGCGCCAGTGCGCCTCCACTGCGCGAGCCCGTGCCGCGTAGTCGGCCTGGCCCTCCAGGTCTTCGGGCACGTCCTGGTCGAAGAACGCATCCGCGTCGCGGGCCTGGACGTGCGCCCGGAATTCCTCCGGGTGCAGGGCCTGCATGCCGGCGCGCCAGGTGGAATGGCCCATCAGGAAATCGCTGCGGGTGGCGGGGTGGTTCGCCTGCCGCAGCACGGCATGTTCCAGCGCGGCCAATTGGTCCTGCTGCAGCCCGCTGACGCCCCGGCCGGTCGTGCCGGACACGGTGCCCTCCGGAAGGTCCAGGCGCTCCCGCAGCGACTGCTTGGCGTGCACCATGGTTTCCAGCGGTTCTTCCGTCAGCCGCTTGCGGAGCCGGTCTTCCAGGTCCGGGCGCCGGAGCTGCCGCTCGATGAAGCGGTGGACTTCGCTCTCCAGCAGCGTGAGCCGCAATTGCTGGTCCGCCCAGCGATGGAACTGCGCCGCGTTCATCCGTCCGCTGCGGATGTCGTCCACCATCTGGTGGTCGCGCACGGCCAGCAGGATCTTGGAGAAGCTTTCCAGTACGTTGTCGGTGCCGTCTGCGCAATCAGGAACACCTGCCCACGCAGCGCGGGGCTCTGGTGGATCGCATCGATCACCGCGGCGACCTGCCCGCTGCGCTCCGCGGCCGCGGCGGAGAACGCCTCCGCCGACAGCGTGTCTCGCAGGCGCGCCAGCAGGCGGTTGAACGCCGGGGCATGGGGCTCGTCGTCGAACCGGTCGCCAGGGGCCGCCGTACTGCCCGTCCACCACGCCATTTCCCGTCCCAGGGGCTGCCTCTGGCGCGCCAGATCCAGGGCCAGTTCGGCTTCGGCGTCCCACGGTACGGCCCCGGCCGGCGCGGCATCGTCGGCCTCCGTGTCGTTCCGGTAGCGCAGCAATTGGCGCGCGGCCGCTTCCACGGCCGGCGCTGGCTCCGCATGGGGGGACGGCGCGCTGCTGGCCGATTCCGGCTCGGGCGCGGCATGCCGCTGCTCCTCGTCGGACGGCTGCAGCATCTCCGGCGGTTGCGCGGGGGCATGGTTCAACAGGTCCATCAGCCAGGAGGCCGCCTCTCGGAGTTCTGCGCCGTACCCGTCGGGATCCGGACTGCCGGGGGGCGGCGACTCCCGCGCAGGCGGTACGGCCGTGCCGTCGGGGGCCGCGTCCAGCGGTGGCGGCGTGGCGGGGCGGGGCGGGGAGGGCGGGATCAGCCGCGCGCGCGGTGCCAGCCCCTGCCGTGTCGCCCCGGGCAGCGGGGCCCGCGCGGCAGGGCCGGCCGGCAGGTCCGAAGGGCCGGGTGCCGATGGCTCCGACCTCCGCTGGCGCACGGAGCGCGCGGTCGCATCGGTGGGGGAGCCGGGTTCGTGCGGGCGTGTGCGGCCAGAGGGCCGGAGAGCGTCCATGGGGGCTTTCTGCCGTGGGCGGGTACGGCGCGGTGGCGATGGATGTGCGAGAGGCGATGGTCGCTCGTCCTGGCCGCGTGTCGCGCGCCCATGCGCAGCCGAAGCGCACTGCGCGAAAAAAGCAGAAAGCGGACCGCCAAGCCTGGCGGAGCATGGCCCGAAGGCCTATCGGTCCTTCAGCTGCGCATTTCCGCCCAGCACCGGCCGATCGGGCAGCCCGTTGGCTTCCCGGGCGTCCCCCGTGGCCGGGAAATGCGCCACCAGGAGGGCCGACACCTCTTCCAGTGCCTGCGTCAGCCCGTCCTCGTAGCGTGCCTCCCTGAACGCCGAGCCCATGCGCGCCACCATCGCATGCCAGGTGGCAGGGGGCACGGTGCGCGCCAGGGCGCGATCGGCCACGATCTCGATCGCGTGGTCGGCGAGCAGCAGGTAGATGAGCACGCCGTTGTTGTGCTCGGTGTCCCACACGCGCAGCTTGCCGAACAGCGTCACGGCCCGCTCCCGGGCGCTGGCGCCGCGCCAGAGGTAGCTCGCGGGCAGGCCGCCCTCGGCGCAGATGCGGATCTGGCCGGTGTGCCGTGCCTCGCTGGCCGCCACACGGCGCGCGAGGCGATCGAGCAGGTCCGGCGGCAGCGCCCGCTGCAGGCCGCCCTCGGCCCAGCGGTGGCGCGCGAGGCGCGCGATCCGTGCGGCGAAGCCGGGCGGGTGGGGCGGCGCGGGCGAATGGGCGGAGGACGTCATGGGCGTACCGGAAAAAGAAGCGGTCTGGAGTGGCTGGTGCAGCAGTGGATCGGGGTCTGGGGTTGTGGCGGGGAGCGGTCGGGCTACCAGTCGCCCGAAGCACCGCCGCCGCCGAAGTCGCCGCCTCCGCCGGAGCTGAAACCCCCACCCCCGCCGAAGCCACCGCCGCCACCATGGCCGCCGCCGCCCCAGCCGCCCATGCCGATGCCGGTGCCCAGCCCGGTCGAGAACCCGTCGCGCAGCCCGCCGCGCCGTCCGCCGGCCAGGCCCGCCCGGCCGCCGAAGAGCCAGGTGTAGAGCAGCGCCACGATGCCCGCGCCCGCTGCGAGCAGGGCGCTGGCGGTGAACAGGTAGGCGAAGAGTCCGGCCGCGCCCCCCGTCGCCACGCCTCCGAGGCCGCGGCCGAGAATGCCGCGCGCCAGGGGGCCGCCGACCATCACCCCGAAGAACAGGAAGATGGCGAAATCGTTCCAGTCCACGCCGCGCTCGGCGCGGGCCGCGGGTGCGTTCCCCGTGGGCGCGGGCAGATTTTCTCCGGCGATGCGGGCGCTGAGCTGTCCCAGCGCGGCATCGATGCCTCCGGCGAAATCCCCGTCGCGGAAGCGCGGCTTCATGGCTCCGTCGATGATGCGCGCGGCGGCGATGTCGGGGATCGCGCCCTCCAGTGCCTTGGCCACCTCGATGCGCATGCGGCGGTCGTCCTTCGCGACCACGACCAGCACGCCGTCGCCCACGCCCTTGCGGCCGATCTTCCAGGCGTTGGCCACGCGGTTCGCGAACGCGGCGATGTCCTCCGGCGCCGTGGTCGGCACCATGAGCACCGCGATCTGCGCGCCTTGCCGTTCCTCGATGCCGGCCAGGCGCGCTTCCAGCCGCTCGCGCTCGGGGGCGCCGAGCGTGCCGGTCTCGTCGATCAGGTGGGCCGTGAGCGGCGGCACCGCGCGCAGCGCCCGGGCCGGCGCGGCGCACAGCCCGAGCGCGATGCAGACGATGGCCAGCAGGAACCGCAGGATGCCGGAGTGCCGCATGGAAGGAGCTACGGGCGAAGGTCGGGGACTGCGGCCGTTCAGCGCGAAGCGGGCGGTGCCGCCGGTGCCGCGGGGCGCGAGAAGTCCACCGTGGGTGGCGTGCTGATCTGCGCTTCGTTCTGCACCGTGAAGCTGGGCTTGGGCTCGTAGCTGAACACCTTCGCCGTCAGGTTGGTGGGGAAGCTGCGCGCGAGCACGTTGTACTCCTGCACGGTCTGGATGTAGCGGTTGCGCGCCACGGTGATGCGGTTCTCGGTGCCCTCCAGCGTCACGCGCAGGTCGCGGAACGCCTGGTTGGCCTGCAGCTGGGGATAGCGCTCGGCCACCACCATGAGGCGGGAGAGCGCGGACGACAGCTCGCCCTGCGCCTGCTGGAACTTGTTGAACGCCTCGGGGTTGTTCAGCGTCTCGGGCGTCACCTGGATCGAAGTGGCCTTCGCGCGTGCCTCCACCACCTTGGTGAGCGTGTCCTGCTCGAACGCGGCCTCGCCCTTCACCGTGGCGACGATGTTGGGCACGAGATCCGCGCGGCGCTGGTACTGGTTGAGCACTTCGCTCCACGCGGCCTTGCTCTGCTCGTCCAGGCGCTGGAAGTCGTTGTAGCCGCAGCCCGAGAGGGCCAGCACGGCGGCGAGGGTGGCGATGAGGCGTTTCATGGTGTGCGGCCACCGGGCGGGAGTGCCGTCCGGGGGCGACGTGCCCCCTCCGCTCCGGTGCGGCACCATTCTGCCGCAGCGCCCGCTGCCGCCGCGTCAGCCGGCGACGCATATGCGCATATCGCGTGACCGGTCCCCGCCGCGCGAGAATGCGCCACCGGCGGCTGCACGGCGCGGCCGGATTGCCGACAATGCGCAGCAACACGTTCCCGGACGCGAGGACCCATCCACGATGAACACACGCACCCCCTACCGCGCCGCCCTGGTGAGCGGCTCTGCCGACGAGACCGAGGCCGCGTTCTACGAGGCACTGCAGGCCGGCGACATCGACCGCTTCATGGCTTGCTGGGCGGAAGAGGACGACATCGTCTGCGTGAACCCCGGCGGCCCCCGGCTGCTGGGCGCGGGCGCCATCCGCGCCGCGTTCACCGCCATGTTCGAGCACGGCGGGCTGCGCGCCAAGCCGGCCCAGGTGCACCGCGTGCAGGCGCTGGCGAGCGCCGTACACAGCGTGGTCGAGCACGTCGAAGTGCGGCTGGAGGGCAACGTGCGCGAGGCGCTGGTGCAGTCCACCAACGTCTACCACAAGACCCCGCAGGGCTGGCGGCTGGTGGCGCACCATGCGAGCCCGGGTACCGTCCACGAAGCCGTGGCCGGCCCGGTGCCGCCGGTACTGCATTGAGGATGCTCCGGCCGGGCTTTGGGCAGGGGCGCGCTGCGGCCACGCCGGCATGACGGACGCCATGGACTACGCCGCTCCCCGCTGGCTTCCCGGAGGCCACCTGCAGACCATCTGGCCGGCGCTCGCCGCGCGCCGCGCCGACGGAGACCCGCCCGCCTATCGCCGCGAGCGGTGGACGGCACCGGACGGCGACTTCGTGGACGTGGACTTCCTCGGCGTTCCCGGCCGCGCACCCGGCGCGCCCGGCGCACCGCGCCCGCTGCTCGTGCTCTTCCACGGCCTGGAGGGATCGTCCCGCAGCCACTATGCCGAGGCCTTCGCCGGCGTGGCGCGGGCCCGCGGCTGGGACTACGCCGTACCCCACTTCCGGGGCTGCAGCGGCGAGATCAACCGGGCACCGCGCGCCTACCACTCGGGCGACCACGAGGAGATCGACTGGATCCTGCAGCGCATGGCGCAGCGGCAGCGGCCCGCGGGCGGCACCGAGGGCCCGCGCGCACCGCTCATGGTGGCCGGTGTTTCGCTCGGCGGCAACGCGCTGCTGCGCTGGGCGGGCGAGCGGGGCGCAGCCGCCGCGCGCAGCGCCGATGCGGTGGCGGCCGTCTGCTCGCCGCTCGACCTGGCGGCGGGCGGCCTCGCCATCGGGCGGGGCTTCAACCGGCAGGTCTACACCCGCATGTTCCTGCGCACCATGGTGCCCAAGGCGCTCGCCAAATGGCAGCAGCATCCCGGCCTGTTCGACCGCGACATCCTGCGGGCCGCGCGCGACCTGCACGCTTTCGACGACGTGTTCACCGCGCCGCTGCACGGCTTCCGCGATGCGGACGACTACTGGCGCCGTGCCTCCGCCAAGCCCGTGCTCCCTGCGATCCGCATCCCGGCGCTGGCGGTGAACGCGCTCAACGACCCGTTCGTTCCCGCGGCGAGCCTGCCGCGCCCCGGCGAGGTCGGCGCGCACGTCACGCTCTGGCAACCGCCGCAGGGCGGGCACGTGGGCTTCGCGTTCGGGCGCCTCCCCGGCCACGTGCGGGCCATGCCGGAAGCCGTGGCCGACTGGCTGGCCCGGCAGGCCGGGGCCGCGCCCGCCGTGCCGGCCGGGACACCCACCTACGCAGAGGCCGCCGCGGCCGTTCTACGATCGCCCCATGGATGACATCGTCAAGCAGGCCATCGCCCGGTGGCCCAACGTACCCGATTGCTACGGCTGGCTGGGCCTGGATGCGCGCGGCCGCTGGTTCATGCGCGACGACGCCGTGCAGGCCCAGGGGCCATTCCCCGCCGCGCGCGGCGCGCTGCTGCAGCATGCCAAGCTCATCGATTTCATCCAGCGCAACTACGAGCCGGACGAGCAGGGCCGCTGGTTCTTCCAGAACGGGCCGCAGCGCGTGTACGTGGAGCTCGAAGCGACGCCGGTGGTCTGGCGCGTCGAGGAGGACGAGGCCGCCGATGGCGGTTTCGCCATCACGGCCCATACCGGCGAGCGCTCGTCCGTGCGGGAATGCCTGCTCGACGAGGACGGCCGGCTCTACCTGTTCGACGGGCGCGTGCTCGGCCTCGTGCACACGCTGGACATGGAAATCGCGGCGCGCGCCGTCGAACGCGGGCTGTGGACGCCCGTGGACGTGCAGGCGGGCGGCCTGCCCGAGCGCTACGGCTATGTAATGCGGCCTTCGGAACTCCGGGCCTGAACGGCAAAAAGCCGGCCACGGGGCCGGCTCTTCGGGGCAGGCGGGTGGATTACTTGACGGCGTTGGCCATGTACTCCACGGTGGCGCGGATCTCCGCGTCCGAGGCCTGCGTGCCGCCGCGCGGGGGCATCGCGCCCTTGCCCGCGATGGCGATGCGCGTCATGCCGTCGATGCCGTCCTTCAGGCGCTCGGCCCAGGCCGCCTTGTCGCCGAACTTCGGCGCACCGGCCACGCCGGCCGCGTGGCACACCTGGCAGGCCTGCTTGTAGAGCGCCTCGCCCGCGCCGGCGGCCACGGCGGCGGCAGGTGCCGTCGCGACCGCCGCCGTGGGGGCGGCTGCCGCAGGGGCGGCAGGGGCCTGTTCGGCGGGCGCTGCCGCCACGGCCGGTGCCGCAGGTGCGGGCGCGCCCGGCGTGGTGGCCGCCTGTGCATCGGCGGGGGCGGAAGCGCCCGCGGCGGCAGGCGCCGCAGGCTCGGTGAACTTGGCGCCGGCCGCGTTCGCCATGTAGGCCACGCCGCGGGCGATCTCGGTGTCGTTGAAGTCGCCGCCGCCCTGCGGAGCCATCGCGCCCTTGCCGGCCAGCGCGGAATGCACGAGCTTCTCGAAGCCGGTCTGGATGCGCGGTCCCCAGGCGGCCGCGTCGCCGAACTTCGGCGCACCGGCCGCGCCGGTGGCATGGCAGGCGGCGCACTGGCCCTTGAAGACTTCTTCGCCGCTGCGCAGCGGCCGGTTGGCGTCGCGCACCTCCACCATGCCCACCTTCTGGATGCGCTCGGCCAGGGCCCGTTCGGGATTGCCCGCGCCCTGGGCCGGCTTGGTGCCCGACGTCACGTAGAGCACGAGGCCGATGATGGCGAAGACGGGCACCACGAAGCAGAAGAAGACCGTCCAGAGCAGCTGGCGGGGGTTCTTGATCGGTCCGGTGTGCGCTTCTTCGTGGGGGGTGTCGCTCATGGGGGTGGTCCTCTATGGGGGTATGTCTGGCGGAACCAGCGGACGATTATAGAAAGCGACCTGACGGCCGGCCGTTAGGGAAAACGGCCAGCCGCAACACCCTTGCGCTGGGTCAAGAAGCGCGCATGCCCGGCCGTCGAACCCCGTCAGTGGCCCCAGTACCGGTAGGGCGGCGTGTAGCGCCAGACGTCGGTGTTCCAGCGCTGTCCGCCGCCGCCGTCGGCCCCGCAGGTGAAGCCGAAGCCCGAGAACACGTACATCTCGCCCAGCACCGTGGCGGCCGCGGTGCGCTTGATGCGCGGGAAGGCATCGCCCTGCGGTGCGAGCCGGCGCCATGCCTGCGCGTTCAGGTCCAGCCGCCGCAGGGCGTTGGTCGGGTTCTGCGGAAACCCCGCGCCGCAGCCCGAACTGCCGCCGGGCTGGTCGCCGCCGGCCATCAGCAGGCCATTGCCGAGCAGCGCGTCGGCGCCATGGTTCTGCGGCGGGTCGATGTCCTGGCCCGGGCCGAGCACGAGCTGCCGCCAGGCCAGGGTGTGCAGGTCGAGCGTCCAGGTGTCGCGCAGGAAGACGAACCCGCCGTTGCCATCGGTGGCCTCGCCCCCGTGGAGCGTCACCTGCCCGCGGTGGGGCGTGCCCGTCACGGCGCCCGAGTAGCGCGGCGGTGGCGATCCCGGCGCGCCGTGGGGCGCGAGCTGGGTCCAGGAACGGCTGGCGAGGTCGAAGCGCCAGAGGTCGTTCAGCGTGCGGAAGCCCGCCACCACCCCGCCGAACACGTAGAGCTGGTCGTCCGCGCGCCAGACCACCGGCCAGGCGCGCGGCAGGGGCGCGGGACTGCCCGGGTCCGGTGCGATGCCGGACAGGACCTGCCAGCGGCCGGCGGACGCGTCGTAGGCCCAGACGTCCGCGAGCGGGGTGAACTGCGACAGATCGGCCGAGTAGCGGGCGCCGCCGAACACCACCAGCCAGTTCCGGTGGGGCACCGCCACTCCGCCCGCGAAGGCGCGCGGGGACGGTGCATCGCCCGGCGGCGCGAGCCGCGTCCAGCGGTTGGCATGCACGTCGTAGCGGTGCAGGTCCGCCAGGAAATCGTTGCGCCCGGTGCGGAAGTCGTCCTTCACTCCGCCGAAGAGATAGATGCTGCTGCGCAGCGCGGCGGCCGCCGGGGCACTGCGCTCCGACGGAGCCCCGGGGCTCTGCAGCCGGGTCCATACGCCGTCGTCGTCCGGGTCCAGGGGCGTTGCCTGGACGCCGAGGGCCGCGCAGGCCGAGACCGCGCCACCCAGGCCGAGCAGGTGCCGGCGCCGCAACGCGGCGCCTGTGGGGCCGTGCGCCGGTGGCGGGGCGTGGGGCGGCAGGTCGTGCGGTGGCATGCGCCGTGCCGGGAAATGCGGATCTGGCATCGGTTTCCTCCCTTCCTTCTGGTGCGTGTTCGAAGCAGCGAAGGTACCGTCCCTCCCGGAATCCACAAGCCGCTGCACGGCATGCAATGCATTCCGATTTTTTCGCCACGCAGGCGGGCGGCGGCGTGCCGCCGGGATGGGGGCGCCAGCGCCGGGCCGCACAAGAAAAAAGCGCCCCGCGGGGCGCTTGGTCGGGGAGCTCCGGGCCGCCACCGCGGCGGTCCCGGGAACCGCTCAGGACCGCGGCACCGTGCCGGCCTGGCCCTGGGCACCGTCCTGCGCGGGCGTCCAGCCCCCGCCGAGCACCTTGTAGAGCGCGATCTGGTTCTGCAGCTGCAGCAGCCGCGTCTGCACCACCAGCTGCTCGGAGGTGAACAGGGAGCGCTGCGCATCCAGCAGATCGAGGTAGCTCGCCACGCCGTTGCGGTAGCGCAGGTCGGACAGCTCGAAGCGCTTGGCGTCGGCCGCGGCCTGGGCGCGCTGCGCGGCGAACTGCTCGCCCAGCGTGGCCTGCCCCGCCAGCGCGTCCGAGACTTCGCGGAAGGCCGTCTGGATCGATTTCTCGTACTGCGCCACCGCGATGTCGCGGCCCACGCGCGCCGAATCGAGCGTGGCCTGGTTGCGGCCACCGTCGAAGATCGGCAGCGCCAGCTGCGGCGCCAGCGAGAACGCCCAGGAGCCGCCCTTGAAGAGGCCCGACAGCTCGTTGCTCACCGTGCCCGCGCTGGCCGTGAGCGAGATGCGCGGGAAGAACGCCGCCCGGGCCGCGCCGATGTTGGCATTGGCCGCGACCAGCTGCTGCTCCGCCTGGCGGATGTCCGGCCGGCGCGCCAGCAGATCGGACGGCAGCCCGGCGGTCAGGGCGGGCATCGCGGGCGCATCGGCCAGCCGCGTGCGGGCATCGAGCGTGGACGCGACGTCCTGCGGCAGCGGCTGTCCGAGCAGCAGCGCGAGCGCGTTCTCGTCCTGCATGCGCTGGCGACGCTGCTGCGCATAGGTGGCGCGCGCGGCCTGCGCCAGGCCCTGGGCCTGGCTGAAGTCGAGTTCGGAGCTCACGCCGTTCTCGAGCCGCAGTTTCGTGAGCTGCACGGACTCGTCGCGCGTCTGCAGGGTGCGGCGGGAGATGTCGAGCAGCTCCTCGTCGGCCAGCAGATTGAACCAGCCGGAGGCCACGGCCGAGACCAGGCTGATCTGCGTGGAGCGGCGCGCCTCTTCGGTGGCGAAGTACTGTGCGAGCGCCTGCTCCTTCAGCGCGGCGATGCGGCCGAAGAAGTCGATCTCCCAGGCCGAGACCGCGAGGCCGACCTGGTAGCTGTTGACATAGTTGCCCGTGGTGGTGCTCGGCTGGCGCGAAGCGTTCACCGCCGCGGCCACGGTGGGGAACTGGCCTGCGCGCTGGATCTGGAACTGCGCGCGGGCCTGCTCGATGTTGAGCGCGGCCACGCGCAGGTCGCGGTTGTTCTCCAGCGCGATCGCGATGAGCTGCTGCAGGCGCGGATCGGGGAAGAACGCGCGCCAGTCGATGTCCGCCGCCGGCGTGCCGGCCGTGGCCGGCGCGGCTGCGCCGGCCGCCGGGTAGGCCGCGGGCACGGGCGCCGCCGGGCGCTCGTACTTCGGGATGAAGCTGCAGCCCGCGAGCAGCGCGGCCGCGGCCACCGCGGAGAGGAGGAGGGGGCGCGCGCCGCGGCGTGCGCTGAAGGTTGCTTGCATGGTGATGGGCTCCTGCCGTTCGTCTGGGCTCATTCCGCGTCCGTGGCGTGGCGGTGGAGTTGTGCCTGGTGGGCCTCATGCTCCTGCTGGCGCTTGCTGCCCTTGAAGAACGAGCGCACCAGCACGAAGAACACGGGCACGAAGACCACGGCCAGCACGGTGCCGGTGATCATGCCGCCGATCACGCCGGTGCCGATGGCGCGCTGGCTCGCCGAGCTGGCGCCGGTGGCGATGAACAGCGGCACCACGCCCAGCGTGAAGGCCAGCGAGGTCATCACGATCGGGCGGAAGCGCAGGTGGGCGGCTTCCAGCGCCGCTTCCAGCACGCTCTTGCCCTCGGCCTGCAGGTCCTTCGCGAACTCCACGATCAGGATGGCGTTCTTCGCCGAGAGGCCGATGATGGTCACCAGCCCGATCTGGAAGTACACGTCGTTGGACATGCCCCGCAGCAGCGTGGCGAGCAGCACGCCCAGCACGCCGAGCGGCACCACCAGCATCACCGAGAACGGGATCGACCAGCTCTCGTAGAGCGCCGCCAGGCAGAGGAACACCGCCAGCAGCGAGAACGCGTACAGGATGGTGGCCTGCGAGCCCGCGAGCTTTTCCTCGCGCGACTGGCCCGTCCATTCGAAGCCGAAGCCGGGGGCAGCTTGCCGGCGAGCTTCTCCATCTCGGCCATCGCGTCGCCCGTGGTGAAGCCCGGCGCGGCGTCGCCCGCGATCTTCATCGCCGGATAGCCGTTGTAGCGCACGGTCTGCATGGCGCCCGTGATCCAGCGGGTCGAGGCGAAGGCCGACAGCGGCACCGTCTGGCCCTGCGCGTTGAGCACCGGCAGGTCGAGCACCGATTCCGGGCGCATGCGCGCCGCGGCATCGGCCTGCACCACCACCCGCTGCAGGCGGCCCTGGTTCGGGAAGTCGTTGATGTAGGCAGAACCCAGCGCCGTAGAGAGCGCGCTGCTGATGCTGTCGAAGCCCACGCCCAGCGCGTTCGCCTTGTCGCGGTCGATGTCGATCTGCATCTGCGGCGCGTCTTCCATGCCGTCGGGCCGCACGCCCGCCAGCACCTTGCTCTGCGCGGCCATGCCCAGCAGCTGGTTGCGCGCGCCCACCAGGGCGTCGTGGCCCTGGGCGGCGCGGTCCTGCAGCCGGAAGTTGAAGCCCGTGCCGGTACCCAGTTCAGGGATGGGCGGCGGGCTCAGCGCGAAGATGAACGCATCGCGGATGCCCGAGAGCGCGCCGAACGCACGGCCCGAGATCGCGGATGCCGAATGCTCGGCGCCCGAACGCTCGCTCCAGTCCTTCAGGATCACGAAGGCGAGGCCGGCGTTCTGCCCCTGGCCCGAGAACGAGAAGCCCGCCACGGTGACGATGTTCTCGACCTCCGGCTGCTTCAGCATGTAGTCCTCGACCTGGCGCAGCACGTCGCTCGTGCGCGACTGCGCGGCGCCGGCCGGCAGCTGGATGTTGGTGATGATGTAGCCCTGGTCCTCGTTCGGCAGGAACGAGGTCGGCAGGCGCGTGTACACCAGCGCCACGGCGCCCAGCAGCACGGCGTAGATGATCATCATGCGCCCGCCGCGGCGCAGCAGCTTGCCCATCCAGCTCTCGTAGCGGTGCGTGGTGCTCTTGAACGAGCGGTTGAACCAGCCGAAGAAGCCCTTCTTCTCGGCATGGTGCTCCGGGTCGATCGGCTTGAGCAGCGTGGCGCACAGCGCGGGCGTGAGGGACAGCGCCAGGAAGGCGGAGAACGCGATCGAGGTGGCCATCGTCGCCGCGAACTGGCGGTAGATGTTGCCGGTGGAGCCGGCGAAGAACGCCAGCGGCACGAACACCGAGATCAGCACCACGGTCACGCCGATCACGGCGCCGGAGATCTGGCCCATCGCCTTGCGCGTGGCCTGCAGCGGCGGCAGGCCTTCCTCGGCCATGATCCGCTCGACGTTCTCCACCACCACGATGGCGTCGTCCACCACGATGCCGATCACCAGCACCATGCCGAACATCGTCAGCACGTTGATCGAGAAGCCCATCGCCAGCAGCGCGCCGAACGTGCCCAGCAGGGCCACCGGCACCACGATGGTCGGGATGATGGTGTAGCGGAAGTTCTGCAGGAACAGGAACATCACGATGAACACCAGCACCACGGCCTCGATCAGCGTGTGCACGACCTTCTCGATCGAGACCGAGACGAACTTCGAGGTGTCGTACGGCACCACGTAGTTCACGCCCTGCGGGAAGAACTTCTTGAGCTCCTCCAGCTTGGCGCGCACCGCCTTGGCGGTGGCCAGCGCGTTCGCCGACGGCGTGGGCTGCACGCCCAGGCCCACGGCCTGCTTGCCGTTCAGGCGCGCGCTGGTGCTGTAGCTCTGCGAGCCCAGTTCGATGCGGGCCACGTCCTTCAGGCGCACGGTGGAGCCGTCGGTGTTGGCGCGCAGCACCACGTTGCCGAACTGGTCGGCGTTGTTGAGCTGGCCCTTGACGACGATGGTGGCCGAGACGGGCTGGCCCTGTTCGGCGGGCAGGTCGCCCAGGTTGCCGGCGGACACCTGCACGTTCTGCGCGCGGATCGCGGCGTTCACCTGGTCGAGCGACAGGTTGAAGCCCTTGAGCTTGGCCGGGTCCACCCAGATGCGCATCGCGCGTTCCGAGCCGAACTGCGTGAGCGTGCCCACGCCGGCCACGCGCTGCAGCTCGGGCACCACGTTGCGCGCCGCGTAGTCGTTCAGCGCCTCGATGCTCACGTCGGGGTTCTCCGTCGTGAGCATGGCGAACATCAGGAAGTTGGAGCGCGACTGCTCCACGCGCACGCCCTGCTGCGTCACCGCGGCGGGCAGCCGGGGCGTGGCACGCGAAAGCCGGTTCTGCACGTCCACCTGCGCCAGATCGGCGTTGGTGCCGGGCTCGAAGCTCAGCGTGATCGAGCCCGTGCCGTTGGCCTGGCTCGTGGTCTCGACGTAGGCGAGGCCGGTGGCGCCGTTCATCTCCCGCTCGATGACGGCGAGCACGCTGTCCTCCAGCGTCTGGGCGTTGGCGCCGGGGTAGGCGACCGACACCTGGATGGTCGGCGGCGCCACGGCCGGGTACTGCGCAATCGGCAGTTTGGTGATGGAGATTCCCCCCATCACCATGATGAAGATCGTGATGACCCATGCGAAGATGGGCCGTTCGATGAAGAACTTGGCCATGTGCCGCGCTCCGTGTTCTGGGGGTTACTGCTTCGCGGGGGCCGAGCCGCCGGAAGCAGGGGGCTGCGCGGAAGAGGCACCGGCGGCAGGCGCCGAAGCGCCGCCCGCGGGCGCGGCGCCGGCCGGCTGCCACGGCACCGGCTGCACGACGATCGGGTCGCCCGGCTTGCCGCGCGGCAGCTTCTGGAAGCCGTCCACCATCACCTTCTCGCCGGTCTTCAGGCCGTCCAGCACGACCCAGTTGGTGCCCTGGGCGGGGCCGAGCTTCACCGGGCGCGGCGCGAGGTGGTTGTCCGCGCCCACGACCATGACGGTGTCGCCCTTGGCCGAGCGCGTCACGGCCTGCTGCGGCAGCAGCACGCCGTTGTCCACCTGGGCCTGCTCCAGGCGCACGCGCACGTAAAGGCCGGGCAGCAGCTGCCGCTCGGGATTGGGCACTTCGGCGCGCAGCGTCACCTGGCCGCTGGTGGGGTCCACCGACAGGTCGGTGAACAGCAGCTTGCCCGTCTGCGGATGCACGCTGCCGTCCTCCATGACCACGCTCACCGAGGCGGCGCCCTTGGATGCCTGCTTGTACTTGCCGCTCGCGAGGCCGGCCTTGAGCTTCAGTGCGTCGGAGGCGGACTGGGTGAAGTTGACGTAGAGCGGATCGATCTGCTGGATCACCGCGAGCTGCGTCGCCTCGCCCTGGCCGACCAGCGCGCCTTCGGTGACGAGCGCGCGGCCGATGCGGCCGGAAATCGGCGCCGTCACCGCGGCATAGCCGAGGTTGATGCGGGCGGTGGTGACCGTGGAGCGCGCCGCGGCCAGGTTGGCCTCGGCCGTCTTCTGGGACGCCACGGCGTTGTCGTATTCCTGGCGGCTCACCGCGTTCACCGCCACCAGCGGCTTGTAGCGCTCGGCCAGGGCGCGGGTCTGCGCCACGTTGGCTTCCGCCTGGGCGACGCTCGCCTGGGCGCTTTCGAGCGAGGCGCGGTAGGGCGCGTCATCGATCGTGAACAGCCGCTGCCCGGCCTTGACGTCACTGCCTTCGGTGAAGAGGCGCTTTTGCAGGATGCCGGCGGCACGGGCGCGCACCTGCGCCACGCGCGAAGCTTCCAGGCGGCCCGGCAGTTCGGTGACCAGGCCGACGTCGCCCGGGGCCACGGTCACCACGCCGACCTGCGGCGGCGGTGGCGTGCCGCCGCCCTGGGCCTGCTGGGCGGAATCGCCGGACTTGCCGCAGGCCGTGAGGGCCGCGGCCGTCAGCAGGGCCAGGCAGAAGATCCCGGACCGCGAAGCGCGGCGGAACGGGGCAGCGGAGACATCGGAGTCAACACTCAAGCGGTACATGGAAGTCCTTCCGGATCGGCGCGAGGGGGGAAAGGCTGCCGCATGGACTTGAGACACGTCAAACCCATGCGGCGGCCCTTGAATTTCGCGGGGATTATACATACAAACATGAATGTATAATTAGCCTGCGCAGCGTGCATCCCGGCTTACCCAGGCCCGGCGGCGCGTCGCCCGGACAGCAGAACCCAAGGAGACACCCCCATGGCCCGACGTACCAAGGAAGATGCGGTCGCCACCCGCAACAGCCTGCTGGATGCGGCAGAACACGTTTTCTATCAGAAGGGTGTCTCGCACGCATCCCTGAACGACATCGCCCAGGCCGCCGGTGCCACCCGGGGCGCCATCTACTGGCACTTCAAGGACAAGGTGGACCTGTTCAACGCCATGATGGAGCGCGTCACGCTGCCGCTGGAATGCGCGAACGACGGCTGCGCGGGCAACGACCGCATGGCCCCGCTGCAGCGCCTGCGCGCCGTGATCGATTTCGTGCTGCGCAGCCTGGAGAAGGACCCCTCGGTGCGCCGGGTCTTCGAGATCGCGATGTTCCGCGTGGAATACGTGGGCGAGCTCTCCGCCGTGCGCGACCGCCACCTGGAGGCCAGCCTGGAGTTCCGCCAGCAGTTCGCCAACGAGATCACGCTCGCCGCGCAGGACCAGGGGCTCGCGCTGTCCTGCTCGGCCGAGGTCGCCGCCACCGGCCTGCAGGCGCTGTTCGACGGCCTGATGCAGGTGTGGATGCTGGGGGATGCCACCTTCGGCCTCGCGGAGACCGGCCGCGCCGCGGTGGACGCCTACCTGCGCGGGCTGGGGTTCGACGTGGCGGAGGGGGTCGATCCGCTCGTCGCGGGCATCCCGTGGCAGATTTGCCAGTCGCGCCGCAACGCCGTGCCATAATCCGCCCCTGGGCCGCAAGGGCCCGCGTGCGGCTGTAGCTCAGTGGATAGAGTATTGGCCTCCGAAGCCAAGGGTCGTGGGTTCGATCCCCGCCAGCCGCACCAGAATTCTCGGCGCTTCCCGCCTCTCCCTCCGCTGCCGCCAGGCAGGCCCGCGAGGGCCATGGGGCGGCAGTCTTCCCGTTCCCCTTTTTTTTCTCCGGCAAGGGCCATGCCATGCCGTTTCCCGCACGGCCGGCATTCATCCCGTGGTGCGCGTGGTGCGCGGCGCTCCGCAGGCCCGCTCCGTTATCGATCACCTTGGCAGGTCGGGCTCGTGCGTGTCTTCGGGCAAGGGCGGCACGGTGCCGGGCGCCGAGGGTTCCACCGTGGCCTTGCTGACGGCGGCGCCGCCCAACGCCCCAGCCACGCCCCCCACGGCCACGCCGACCACGATGCCGATCGGGCCGCCCACGGCCCCGCCCACCGCGGCGCCGGTCGCGGCACCGGCCATCACGCCGCCGCCCGCCAGCACCGAGCCGGCTTCGCGCTCCGCCTCTGCGGGCGAGAGGGCCACCTGGGCCGCCGGGCTCGGGTCCTGCGACGGCACGCCGTGGCCCGGCTGGTGCTCCACAGGCACGCCGTCCGCGGAAGGACTGACGACGGCGGTGTTCGGGGTGGTGTTGTGTTCGGGGTGCATGGTTTCTCCTTCGGCTCGTTGATTCAGCGGTTCAGTGCAATGCGGGCACCGGCCCGCTGGAACCGTTGTACCGCCCGCCGCCGGAGCCGCCGCGCCGGCCTGGGGATCGAAGCCGTGTCAGCCAAAGCGCAGTGCCTGTCCTACATGCGCGGCCGGTCTTGACTTGCATCAATTCGCAGCAGCAGGCACGGCACGTGCTACGGATTTCCCCGCCGCGGCGGTCGTGCGCCTGTCCGCAATCCGTCATGCCCCTCCGGTAGCGTTCCGGCTGGCAAGGCCATGCGCTTCGCCTGCGTGCCGTTCGGGTCGCCGTCCGACGGCCGGGGGAATGCCGCGGTGCGCCAATGCAGTGAAGACCACTTATTGCCCAGCTTCAGGAGGTTCTCCATGTCCAAGTCCCACCGCCACTGGCCCGATGCCGTCCTGGGGCGCAATACCGGCAAACCCCGCGAGCTGAAGCGGCGCCGGCAGCGGGAGGCCATGCTGCGGCCGGGGGTGCCGGCCCCGTGCTTTCCGGAGCCGGAAGCCCCGCCGTGGAAGCCGCTGGGCTGAGCGCCCTGCCGCCGCGGCTCAGAGCGCCTGGCAGGTTCCGTCCACGAACACCTTCAGCTCGCCGCTGCGGAACGGCGTCCAGACTTCGTCGCTCGTGAGCGGCGCCGTCACCACGACGGCCACCCGGTCGTGCGGCGTGGTCTGGGCGGAGAAATCCACCGTGAGGTCTTCGTCGCACAGGCAGGCCTGCGAGAACGGATGGCGACGCTCGATGTAGCAGAGGTGCGTGGAGGCATGCGCCCAGAGCGCCTGCCCGTTGGAGAGCAGGAAGTTGAAGGTGCCGTGCGGCGCGATGCGCGCGGCCAGTTCGCGCAGCGTCAGCGTGAGTTCGGCCACGCTCGGCATCGCGGCGTGCGACTTGGAGAGCTCCTGCATGATCCAGCAGAACGCGTGCTCGCTGTCGGTGGCGCCCACGGGATGGAAGTGCGCATGCAGGCGCGGGCGGAATTCCTTCAGGTCGCCGTTGTGCGCGAACACCCAGTAGCGGCCCCAGAGTTCACGCACGAACGGATGGCAGTTCTGCAGCGCCACGCTGCCCTGGGTGGCCTTGCGGATGTGGGCGATCACGTTGCGGCTGCGGATCGGGTAGCGGCGGATCAGTTCGGCCACGGGCGAATCCACGGCGCGCTGGTGGTCGACGAAATGGCGCAGGCCCTTGTCCTCGAAGAAGGCGATGCCCCAGCCGTCCGAGTGGTCGCCCGTGATGCCGCCGCGCTGGGCGAAGCCCGTGAAGCTGAAGGTCACGTCGGTGGGCGTGTTGGCGTTCATTCCGAGCAGCTGGCACATGGCGGAGGGGGCGGATGGTGAAAAGACGAGAAGGTGGAAACCGGGCTGGGCGCGAGCGGACGGCGGCGGCGGCCCGTCTGCACCGCCCGGCCTCCCCGGATCGGCGGCGCGCCGCCGCGTTGGCCGAGCCGGGTCGGCAGGCCGGCCGTCAGCCCTTGCGCGGCGGCCGCAGCTGCCACGCGGCCACGAGCGCCAGCAGGCACAGGCCCGTGAGCAGCAGGAAGGTTTCGCCGAACGCGGCGACGCGCCCCGGGCTGCTGACCGCATTTTGCAGCGAATCGCCGTGCGCGGCGATGCGCCACTCCAGCACGATGCCGCACAGGCTCACGCCCGCGGCGCCGCCGAGCATGCGCACGAAGCTGATCGCGCTCGATCCCTGGGCGATGAGCGGCTTGGCGAGCGGCCGCATCGCGCCGAGGTTCAGCGAGGGCAGGATGAAGCCCAGGCCGATGCGCCCGAGCGCGGTGATGGCCACCAGCAGCCACACCGTGGCGTGCAGTCCCACCAGGGCCATGAGACCGAAGGAGATCGCCAGCAAAGCGAGTCCCGTGCCCACCAGCAGGTGCGTGGGCTGCCGGTCGGCCATGCGCCCGACGATCGGAATGGTGGCCGCCAGCACGAGCCCGGCCGGCAGCATGATGGTGCCCACGTGCGAGGCCGACAGCTGCAGCCCCAGTTGCATGAACACCGGCAGCAGGTAGGTGGAGCCGAACAGCGCCGTGCCGTAGATGAAGGCGACGATGCTGCCCATCGCGAACTGCCGCACCTCGAAGAGCCGCAGGTCCATGAGCGGTTTCCCGCCGCGCGCCAGCACCCGGCGCTCCCAGGCGATGAACGCGGCCAGCGCCGCGAGGGCGCCCAGCAGCAGCGCGGCGGCCTCGAGCGCCGGGCCGCTGTGCAGCGCCACCAGGCCGTTCAGCAGGCACAGCGTGCCGGCGGCGCCCAGCAGCAGTCCGGCCCAGTCGAGCGTGGCGCCCGCGCGGTCGGCCGCCACGCCGCCGGGACTGCTCACGGGCACGTACTTGTAGGCGAGCGCGATGGAGGCGATGCAGAACGGCACCACCATGAAGAAGATCGAGCGCCAGCCGAACCAGTCCACCAGCAGCCCGCCGACGCTGGGCCCGATGGCCGGCGCCAGCACCACGCCCATGCCGAAGATGCCGCTCGCGCGGCCCTGCTCGTGCGGCTGGAAGGCGTAGAGGATGATGACGGCCGGGATCGGCTGCACCACGCCCGCCGCCAGTCCTTCGAGCACGCGCGCCAGCAGCACCCATTCGTACTGGCCGGCCACGCCGCCGCCGATGCCGCCGGCCAGCAGCAGCGCCATCGCGCCCACGTAGGTGGCGCGGTAGCCGTAGCGCGCGAGCAGCCAGGGCGTGGCCAGCATGGCCACCGTGGTGGCGACCATGAAGCCCGAGGTGACCCACTGGGCGCGCGACTGGCCCAGCGTGAAGTGGTGGCTCATGTCGGGAATGGCGACGTTCACGATCGTGGACGACATGATCGACGCCATGGTGCCGACCATCACCGAGAGCAGCAGCAGCCACCGGTAGCGCTCGCCGTACCGCTCCCGCAGCAGGGCGGCGGAGCCCGTCATGCCGTGCCCCGGAATGAATCTGGCTGGGGCAGCCTGATGCGCAGCAGGCACGGCCTGGGCCAGCAGACGCCGCGCAAGGGCCGCCCCGCGGCGCTGGCGTCGTCTCCCTTCCCGATGCGCGCAGCAAATCGAGAGAAGGGGGAAGCGGCGCAGCCGCTCAGGGGGATGCCCACTATCTCTCAGACCAGAGCTTGCCGCCCGTGGCCCAGTTCTCGCGCTTCACGTCGGTGATGAGGATGTCCACGGATTCGGGCGAGCCGCCCAGGATCTCGACGGAGACGCGGGTGATCTCCTCCACGAGCTTCTTCTTCTGCTCGACGGTGCGGCCTTCCATCATTTCGATGTGGTACGTGGGCATGGATGGTTCCTTTTGGATGCGAAAAAACAGCCTGCCGATCATATCGGCGGCATGGCGGGTGCGCTGTCCGGCGAGGCTGCGCGCGCGCCGGCCGCACAGCGCGGGCAGAGGCAGGCCAGGCCGCGTGCCGCGTCCGGCACGGCGGCCAGGGCGGCAGGGTCCACCGCGGCGCCCATGCACCAGCAGCCCGCGGCCGGCTGGCCGGCCTCGATGGCGCACTGGTTGCGCTGGCCGCACAGGGGGCAGCGGGCGGGGTCCGGGGACGGGGGGGCGTCGGGCATGCAGGCAGTGTAGGCTGCGCCGCGCCGGGGCTTCCGGCCGTCAGGCCGCCAGGCGCGGCACCGCCGTTCCCGCGTCGGCCACGCGGAACACCGCCACCGCCTGGACCAGTTGCGAGGCCTGGGCCTCCAGGGAGCCGGTGGCGGCCGCGGCTTCTTCCACCAGCGCGGCATTCTGCTGGGTGACCTGGTCCATCTGCGCGATGGCCCGGTTCACCTGCTCCAGCCCGCTGGTCTGTTCCTGGCTGGCGGCGCTGATCTCGGCCACGATGCCGGTCACGCGGCGCACGCCGGCCACCACGTCGCGGATCACCGTGCCGGCCTCTTCCACCAGCCGGTTGCCCGCGTCCACCCGCGTGACGGAGTCATCGATGAGCGCCTTGATCTCCCTGGCGGCGGTGGCCGAGCGCTGCGCGAGCGTGCGCACTTCGGAGGCGACCACGGCGAAGCCGCGGCCCTGCTCGCCGGCCCGGGCGGCTTCCACGGCGGCATTCAGCGCCAGGATGTTGGTCTGGAAGGCGATGGAATCGATCACGCCGATGATGTCCACGATCTTGCGCGACGCGTTGTGGATGCCGCCCATCGTCGCCACCACGTTGCCCACCACCTCGCCGCCGCGCACCGCCATGTCGGACGCGGAGCGCGCCAACTGGTCGGCCTGCGCGGCGTTGTCCGCGTTCTGCCGCACCGTGGCGGTCATCTGCTCCATCGATGCGGCGGTCTGCTGCAGCGCGCTGGCCTGCTCTTCGGTGCGGCTGGACAGGTCCAGGTTGCCGGTGGCGATTTCGGTGGAGGCAAGGGCGATGCCGTCCGCGCCGCGGCGCACCTGGCCGACGGTGTCGCGCAGCTGCGAGGCCATGGCGTCCAGGGCGCGCAGCAGCTGCCCCATCTCGTCGCGCGCGGTGCTGCCGCTGCGCGCCGTCAGGTCGCCGCCCGCCACGGATTCCGCCACCGACACGGCGCGGTGCAGGGGACGCGTCACGCTGCGCGTGATGGAGAGGGCCAGGGCCACGGCCAGCCCGGTGGCCAGCAGGCCCAGCAGGACCAGCGCGTTGCGGCCGCTTTCGTAGTTGCGCTGCACCGAGGCGGAGGCTTCGTTGATCTGCCGGCGCTGGAAGTCCAGCAGGGCCTGCAGCGCATCCAGGTATCCCTTGCCGGACGGGGTGAACTCGGTGTCGAGGATGCGCTGGGCGTCTTCCGATCGGCCCTCGGCCTTGGCCTGGTAGATCGCATCGCGGGCGGTGATGAACTGCGTGCGCAGCGCGCCGGCCCGGTCGAAGAGGGCCTGCTCGCCGGGGCCGGAAATGAGCCGGGCCAACTGCTTCTGCTGCTCCGTCGACTGGCGGGAGGCGGCCGCGTTCTCCTGCATGAACCGGCCGGCCAGGGCGGTGTCGCTGCTGCGCGCGACCAGGGCATGGCGCGACACGTTGCTGTAGATGGTGCGGTACCAGTCGGAGATCAGCCGCTCTTTCGCCAGGGGCAGGTTCATCATCGCCGCGGTGTCCTGCGCCACGGACTGCAGCCGCCAGGTGCCGATGGCCAGCATGCCGATGATGAAAAGCGTCAGCAGGCCGAAAGCGAGTCCCAGGCGTTTACCGATGGACAGGTGGTGGAAATTCATGATGCAGATCAGTTCTTATAAGGGAAAACCCTTGTAGGATAAACGATTGCGGTTACATGTTGATACATTTTAAGTATCGACTTTCCGAAGGGCGAAAAAAAGCACCCGCGAGGGGTGCTTTCGGCGGCCGGAGGCCGCAGGGATGGCAGGCGGTTTCTACGTCAGTGCGCGGCGCCGGACTTCACCTTCAGCCGCCAGGCATGCAGCAGGGGCTCCGTGTAGCCGCTGGGCTGTTCCACGCCCTTGAAGACGAGATCGCACGCGGCCCGGTAGGCGGCCGACTCGCCGAAGCGGCCGGCCATCTTCCGGTAGGCCGGATCGCCGGCGTTCTGCTGGTCGACCACGGCGGCCATGCGCTCGAAGGTCTCGCGCACCTGCGCCTCGGTCACCACGCCGTGCAGCAGCCAGTTGGCGATGTGCTGGCTGCTGATGCGCAGCGTGGCACGGTCTTCCATCAGGCCCACGTCGTGGATGTCGGGCACCTTGGAGCAGCCCACGCCCTGGTCGATCCAGCGCACCACGTAGCCCAGGATGCCCTGCGCGTTGTTGTCCAGCTCCTGCTGCTTCTCGGCGTCGGACCACTTCGGCGCGGCCTCCACCGGGATGGTCAGCAGGCCGGCGAGCAGGGTGTCGCGCTGCCCGTCGGCGTCCTGCTGCTCCAGTTCCTTCTGCACGTCCTGCACGCTGATCTGGTGGTAGTGCAGCGCATGCAGCGTCGCGGCCGTGGGGCTGGGCACCCAGGCGGTGTTGGCGCCGGCCCGGGGATGGGCGATCTTCTGCTCCAGCATCGCCTTCATCAGGTCCGGCATGGCCCACATGCCCTTGCCGATCTGCGCGCGGCCGCGCAGGCCGCAGGACAGGCCCACCAGCACGTTGTTCTTCTCGTAGGCCTGGATCCAGGCGCTGGTCTTCATGTCGCCTTTGCGGACCATCGGGCCGGCCTGCATGGCGGTGTGCATCTCGTCGCCCGTGCGGTCCAGGAAGCCGGTGTTGATGAATGCCACGCGCGCGCGGGCGGCGGCGATGCAGGCCTTCAGGTTCACGCTGGTGCGGCGCTCCTCGTCCATGATGCCGAGCTTCACGGTGTTCTCGGGCAGGCCCAGCAGGGCTTCCACGCGGCCGAACAGTTCGCTCGCGAAGGCCACTTCCGCCGGGCCGTGCATCTTGGGCTTGACGATGTAGACGCTGCCCTTGCGGGAGTTGCGCAGGCCCGCGGCGCCTCGGGCGCCGCTTCCTGTGGCTTGGCCCTTGCCCTGCAGGTCGTGCAGCGCGATGGCGGTGGTGACCACGGCGTCCAGGATGCCCTCGGGGATCTCGCGCTGCGTGCCGGCGGCGTCGGTCCAGAGCACGGCAGGGTTGGTCATCAGGTGGCCCACGTTGCGCAGGAACATGAGCGAGCGGCCGTGCAGGCGCACCTCGCCCTGGCCGCCGGGCACCGTGTAGACGCGGTCGGGGTTCAGGCCGCGGGTGAGCGTCTGGCCGCCCTTCTGGAAGGTCTCCGTGAGCGTGCCCTGCAGGATGCCGAGCCAGTTGGCGTAGCCCGCCACCTTGTCCTCGGCGTCCACGGCGGCGACGGAATCCTCCAGGTCGAGGATGGTGGAGAGCGCCGCTTCCAGCACCAGGTCGCTCACGCCGGCCGGGTCGGTCTGGCCGATGGGCGTGCCGCGGTCGATGCGGATGTCCAGGTGCAGGCCGTTGTGGCGCAGCAGCACGGAGGAGGGCGCGGCCGCGTCGCCCTGGTAGCCCACGAACTGGGCCGGGTCCTTCAGGCCGGTGGAGGAGCCGTCCTCCAGCAGCACGGAGAGCTGGCCGCCCTCGATGCGGTAGGCCTTCGCATCCTTGTGGGAGCCGGCCGCGAGCGGGGTGCTGGTGTCCAGCACGTTGCGCGCGAAAGCGATCACCTTGGCGCCGCGCACGGGGTTGTAGCCTTTGCCCTTCTCGGCGCCGCCGTCTTCGGAGATCGCATCGGTGCCGTAGAGCGCGTCGTACAGCGAGCCCCAGCGCGCGTTCGCTGCATTGAGCGCGTAGCGGGCATTCAGGATGGGCACCACGAGCTGCGGGCCGGCCTGCAGCGCCAGTTCGTCGTCCACGTTGGCGGTGGTGGCGCGGGCCTCCGCGGGCTGCGGCACGAGGTAGCCGATCTCCTGCAGGAAGGCACGGTAGCCGGGCATGTCGGCGACGGGGCCCGGATGGGCGCGGTGCCAGGCGTCCAGCTCCGCCTGCAGCCGGTCGCGCTCGGCCAGCAGGGCGATGTTGCGGGGGGCGAGGTCGCGCACGATGGCATCGAAGCCCGACCAGAACGCGGCGGCGTCGACGCCCGTGCCGGGCAGCACGCGGTCTTCGATGAATCGGTGCAGGGAGGAGGCCACTTGCAGGCCGTGGACGGTGGTGCGGTCGGTCATGGTGGTGGTTTGCGTGGAACAGGGAACAATGAACGGCCGGTGCCCATGGCAGAGCGGCATGGGGCCACTGTATTTGAATTGTTTATCCGCATAAACCGTGCACGAAGCTCAGAACCAGTGACTTTTTTGCACGAATGCGCCGGGTGGGCGGGGCGCTCGCGAGAGTGCAACAGCGGTGTCCATCGGTTTGCTCCGAATTCCATAGCGCAAGGCGGCCGATGGATGGGCGCTGGCGGTGGGCGGGAGGTGGCCGTTCGGGCGGTGCTCGGCCCGGGCTGGCCGTGGCCGCGTTACATCCTGACCATAATGGCCGCCCATGGACAAACTCAAGGCGTTCGAGTCGTTCGTGTCGGTGGCGACGCGCGGCAGTCTCACGGCTGCGGCGCGCGCCGAGGGCGTGGCGCCCGCGATCATGGGGCGGCGGCTCGATGCCCTGGAAGAGCACCTGGGCGTGAAGCTCATGGTGCGCACCACGCGCCGCATCAGCCTGACGCACGAAGGCAGCGCCTTCCTGGAAGACTGCCAGCGCCTGCTGGCCGACGTGGCCGAGGCCGAGGCCAGCGTGTCGGTCGGCGGCGCCCGGGCGACCGGGCACCTGCGCATCACCGCGCCCGCCGGCTTCGGGCGCCGGCACGTGGCGCCGCTGGTGCCGCCCTTCCGGGATCTGCACCCCGAGGTCCGCATCTCGCTGAACCTGAGCGACCGCGTGGTGGATCTGGCCGGCGAGGGCTTCGACTGCGCGGTGCGCGTGGGCGACCTGCCGGATTCGTCGCTGGTGAGCGTGCGCATCGCCGACAACCGCCGGCTCTGCGTGGCCACGCCCGCCTACCTGGAACGCCACGGCACGCCGCGCCACCCCTCGGAACTCGCGCGCCATGCGTGCCTGATGCTGTCGAGCGATGCCTCCCAGACGCGCGGCTGGGCCTTCCGCATGCCATCGCCCGACGCGGGCGGCGCGCCGGGCGAAGTCGTGCACGTGAAGCCGGGCGGGCCGCTCGACTGTTCCGACGGACAGGTGCTGCACGACTGGTGCCTGGGCGGCTGGGGCATCGCCTGGCGCAGCACCTGGGAGGTGGAGGCGGAAATCGCCGCCGGCCGGCTGGTGGCCGTGCTGGAAGCGTTCGCCGCGCCGCCCAACGGCATCTACGTGGTCTTTCCGCACGCGCGCCATCTGCCGCTGCGCGTGCGCCTCTGGATCGACTACCTCAAGCACCACTACGCGCAGCCGGACTTCTGGCGCCGCGCGTCGCACGCGTTTCCGCTGCCGGCCTCCTCTCCATCGTCCCCTTCGCCTGTCCCGCAGGCCACTTCGCCATGACGCATCCCTTCCCCGCTGCGCCCGCCGATCCTTCCGTGCCGCCGCTGCGCTCGCCGCGCGGCCCCGCTGCCGGGGCCACGGCCGCCGCCGCGCTGGCGCTGGCCGTCGTGCTGTCCGGCTGCGCCGGAGCGCCCGGCGCCCGCGCTCCCTCGCAGGACGCCTCTGCCTCCGCGTCCACCCCCGCGGGGACGCGGGACGGCGCATCCGTGCCGCCGCGCGTGCGCAAAGGCCCGCCGCCGCCCGGCATCGTCAGTGTGACCACCGCCGATCCGGCCGGTTTCAGCGATGTCCGCAACGGTCCGCGCGAACCCGACCGGGCCCGCCGCGCCTGGGTGGACGCGCTCTGCATGCACCTCTCCGAACGCGCCGCCGCGGCGCTGCCCGAGGGCCAGACGCTCGAGGTGCGCCTGGTGGACGTGCAGCGCGCCGGGGGCTTCGAGCCGGCGCGTGGCCCGCAGGCCGGGCAGGTGCGCGTGGTGCGCAACATCTACCCGCCCCGCATCGTGCTCGAGTTCAAGCGCCTGGCCGCGAATGGCACGGTGCTGCAGTCGGGCCGCCGCGAATTGAGCGACCCGGCGTTCATGGAGCGCGGAGCGCGAGGGGGGGCCGATCCGCTACGCTACGAGAAGGGCCTGGTCGACGACTGGGTGCGCAGGGAATTCGGCGGGAACTGATCCCGCGACACCGCTGCGCGCCAGCGTGTAGGCGCTCGCCCACAGGCATGCAGGCGGCGTGCCGACGGCCACCCCAGGGTGCGTCCCCCTAGGCTCCTTGTCTTTCGGCCGGTTCTTTTCCATCCTGCGGCATGTCCGCGCCGATGGCCGGCTGGGGCATGGGCAGAAAGGACAACAACATGGCAGGCCTCGCACGCATCACCGGCATCCTCGTCGGCATCGTGGGTGTTGCCGTCACAGGGGCGGGCGGATGGCTCGTTTCCCTGGGCGGCAGCCCTTATTACGTCATCGCCGGGCTGGCGCTCCTGGCCACCGGCGTGCTGCTCGCGCGCCGTTCCGCCGCGGCGCTGTGGGTGTATGCGGCACTGCTGCTGGGTTCCGCGGCCTGGGCGGTGTGGGAGGTCGGCGTGGACTGGTGGCCGCTCGCGGCGCGCCTGGACATCCTCTTCCTGCTCGGCCTCTGGCTGGTGACGCCGTGGATGCGGCGCTCGCTGCTGCGCGGCCCCGCCGTCCCTGCTTCGGCCCCGGCCTCGGTGGCATCCCCGCGCACCGCTGCGGCAGCGCCCGCCGCCCGGGTATCGGCGGTGCGCATGCCGCGGCTGGCCCTCGGGCTGGTGCTGGCCCTGTCGGCCGTGCTGGCGGTGGCGTCGTGGTTCACGGCCCCGCACGAGCTCGCCGGCAAGCTGGCGGGCGGGCCCGCGGCCGGCCCCGCACAGGCCGCGCCCAGCCTGCCCGACGGCGAATGGCATGCCTATGGCCGCACGGGCTACGGCCAGCGGTTCTCGCCGCTCGCGCAGATCACCCCCGACAACGCTTCGCAACTGAAGATGGCCTGGGAGTTCCGCACGGGCGACGTGCGCGGCAAGCCGGGCGATCCGGAAGAGACCACCTACGAGGTCACGCCGCTGAAGATCGGCAACCGCCTGTTCCTGTGCACGCCGCACCAGTCGGTGATCGCGCTCGACGCCACCACGGGCAAGCAGCTCTGGCGCTACGACCCGCAGATCGAGAACAAGCTCGCGCTGCAGCACCTGACCTGCCGCGGCCTCTCCTACCAGCCGCCGCGCGATCCGGTCGCCGACGCCTCGCCCGCCGCGCTGCGCTCCGTGGCCGAGGCGGCCACCGGCGGTGACCGCGCCGAACCCGCGGCCCATTCCTCGCCGACCACGACCCGCCCCGAAGCGCCTGCCGCGACGGCCGCCGACCAGCGCCAGCCGCCCATCGCCTCGAAGCAGGGCCCGACCGACGCCGCCTGCCGCGCCAAGCTCTTCATGCCCACCGCCGACGGCCGGGTGATCGCGCTCAACCCCGAGAGCGGTGCCGTGTGCACCAACTTCGGCGGCGGCACCGGCCAGATCGACCTCTGGCAGCGCATGCCCAACCTGCGCCCCGGCGCCTACTACTCCACCTCGCCCGTGGTGGTCACGCAGCGCTTCGTGATCGTCGGCGGCACGGTGCTGGACAACGCCTCCGTCAAGGAACAGTCGGGCGTGATCCGCGCGTTCGACATCGACACCGGCGCGCTCGTCTGGAACTGGGATTCCGGCAATCCCGACGACACCGCACCGCTGCCGCCCGGCCGCACCTATACGCCCAACTCGCCCAACAGCTGGTCGATCTCCAGCGTGGACGAGGCGCTCGGCATGGTCTACGTGCCCATGGGCAACCAGCCGCCCGACCAGTGGGGCGGCAACCGCAGCCCGGCGGTGGAGAAGTATTCCTCCTCCGTCGTCGCGCTGGACCTGGACAGCGGCAAGGTGCGCTGGAACTTCCAGACCGTGCACCACGACCTGTGGGACTACGACGTGCCCTCGCAGCCGACGCTGATCGACCTGCAGGTGGGCGGGCAGACC
This sequence comes from Acidovorax sp. PRC11, assembly GCF_031844105.1. Lineage (NCBI taxonomy): Bacteria > Pseudomonadati > Pseudomonadota > Betaproteobacteria > Burkholderiales > Comamonadaceae > Acidovorax > Acidovorax sp. PRC11. Next base: position 70,365 of record NZ_JAUZUQ010000014.1, read on the forward strand.
GTGCCGGCGCTGGTGCAGCCCACCAAGCAGGGCGAGCTGTTCGTGCTCGACCGGCGCACCGGCACGCCGATCCTGCCGGTGACGGAACATCCCGCGCCGCAGGGCGCCGCCAAGGGCGACCGCACGGCGCCCACGCAGCCGAAGTCGGCCCTGTCGTTCGACCCGCCGCCGCTCACCGAGCGCGACATGTGGGGCGGAACGATGTTCGACCAGCTCGCCTGCCGCATCGCCTTCCACCGCCTGCGCTACGAGGGCCGCTTCACGCCGCCGTCGGAGCAGGGCAGCATCATCTATCCGGGCAACTTCGGCGTCTTCAACTGGGGCGGCATCGCCGTCGATCCGCAGCGGCAGGTGGCCTTCACCACGCCGACCTACCTCGCCTTCGTCTCCAAGCTGGTGCCGCGCAAGGACGACACCAGCCTGCTGGTGCAGGAAGGCGGCCCGCCCAAGGGCAGCCTGCCGGCGCTGAACGAGAACTTCGGCGCGCCGTTCGCCGCCTCGATGAAGCCCTTCGTGTCGCCCGTGGGCCTGCCCTGCCAGGCGCCGCCGTGGGGCTACGTGGCGGGCGTGGACCTGCGCACCGGCGAGGTGGCGTGGAAGCACCGCAACGGCACGGTGCGCGATCTCTCGCCGCTGCCGCTGCCCTTCCGCATGGGCGTGCCCGGCATCGGCGGCCCGGTGCTCACCGGCGGCGGCGTCGCCTTCTACTCGGGCGCGCTGGACAACTACGTGCGGGCCTACGACCTCGCCGACGGCCGCATCCTCTGGCAGGACCGCCTGCCCGCGGGCGGACAGGCCACGCCCATGAGCTACACCGGGGAGGATGGCCGGCAGTACGTGGTCGTCGTGGCCGGCGGCCACGGCTCCACGGGCACCAAGCCCGGCGACAGCGTGCGTGCCTACGCACTGCCGCCGCAGAAGTAGCGCCGCGGCAGGGCTTGGGACGGGGCGGGGCGCGCTACCATGCGCCACCCCTTCCGATCGACACGAGGAGATACCGCGTGACCACCGAAGCCCTGCTGGCCTATGCCCACTTCCTGGCCATCCTGACGATGGCCGTTTTCCTGGCGAGCGAAGCCGCGCTCTGCCGCAAGGAGTGGCTGAACGCCGCCGTCGTGGAACGCCTGGCGCGCGTGGACCTGGTCTACGGCCTTTCGGCCCTGGCCGTCCTGGCTACCGGCCTCGCCCGCGTCATCTGGGGCATGAAGGGCAGCGCGTGGTACTGGACGCAGCCGCTGCTGCACGCCAAGATCACCCTGTTCGTGGTGATCGGCCTGATGTCCATCGTGCCCACCCTGCGCTTCCTGCGCTGGCGCAAGACCCTGCGCGCCACCGGCGCCCTGCCCGATGAGGCCGCCATCCGCGGCACGCGCCGCATCGTGATGGTCGAGGCCCACCTGCTGGCGCTGATCCCGTTGCTGGCCGTGTTCCTGGCCAGGGGCGTCGGCACCCGGTAAAAAAAGAAGCGCCCGCATGCCATGCCGGCATCCGGGCGCGTCCAGCCATCGCCGGCAGCTGTCGTCCTTCACGGAGCAGAAGGCCGCGGAGCAGGCCAAGCCAGCAGATGCCGTGGAACCGGCTTTGCCGGGCCACTGGCATCGTCCCCCTTCCCGCTGCGCGCAGCGCGGCGAGAGAAGGGGGAAGGCGGCGCAGCCGCCTCAGGGGGATGTCACTTGCTGCTCAGGCATTCCTTCATGAACGCCTTGCGCTCGTCGCCCTTGAGTTCCTTCGCCTTGGGATCGGCATTGCAGCTCTTCATCTTGTCCTGCTGCGTGGCGGGCTTCTTGGCCGAGAGGCACTGCTTCATGAAGTCCTTGCGCTCCTGGCCCTTCATGTCCTTGGCCTCGGCGTTGCAGGTCTTCATCTTGGATTGCTGCGCGGTCGGCGCCTTGGCCGCGGGGGCGGAGGCGGTGGCCGCCGTCGCAGGAGCGGGAGCCGGTGCCGCCACGGGGGCGGGCGCCGTCGTCGTCGGCATCGGTGCCGCAGCGGGGCCGGCGGCATGGGCCGTCGCGAAGGAGAGGGCCAGGCCGGAGGCGGCCAGCATCGAAAGCAGCTTCTTCATGTAATGCTCCTGCAGAGGATGGAACGAGGGGTCGGTCGGATGACGCGGCGCCCCGGCCGCCTTGCCGCAGGCCGGGACTGTTCCGCTTAACGCCGCTCGCCCCCCGGCGGATGACGGGCCGGCCCGTAGAATCCGCGGATGCTCTCCGTCAAACAGGAATTGCTCGCGGCGCTCGCCGGCGAGCTGGAAAAACTCTCGCCCGGCACCGCCGGGCGCGCCGCCTTCGAATCCCCCAAGGTGGCCGCGCACGGCGATTTCGCCTGCACCGCCGCCATGCAGCTGGCCAAGCCGCTCAAGCTCAACCCGCGCGCTCTGGGCGAACAGCTCAAGGCCGCGCTGGAGGCCACGCCGGCCTTCGCGCGCTGGGTCGATGCGATCGAGATCGCCGGCCCCGGCTTCCTGAACATCCGCCTCAAAGCCGCCGCCAAGCAGGAGATCGTGCGCGAGGTGCTGGCCGCGGGCGAGCGCTTCGGCTGGCAGCAGGACAACGGCCAGCGCGTGCTGGTGGAGTTCGTCTCCGCCAACCCCACTGGCCCGCTGCACGTGGGCCACGGCCGCCAGGCGGCGCTGGGCGATGCCATTTGCAACCTCTTCGCCACCCAGGGCTGGAGCGTGCACCGCGAGTTCTATTACAACGACGCGGGCGTGCAGATCGACACGCTCACCAAGAGCACCCAGCTGCGCGCCAAGGGCTTCAAGCCCGGCGACGCGTGCTGGCCCACCGATCCGGAGAATCCGGCCTCCAAGGCGTTCTACAACGGCGACTACATCCAGGACATCGCCAACGATTTCCTGGCGAAGAAGACCGTGAAGGCGGACGACCGCGAGTTCACCGCCAACGGCGACGTCGAGGATTACGACAACATCCGCCAGTTCGCCGTGGCCTACCTGCGCAACGAGCAGGACAAGGACCTGCAGGCGTTCAACCTGCACTTCGACGAGTACTACCTCGAATCGAGCCTCTACACCTCGGGCCGCGTCGAGGCCACGGTGAACCGCCTGATCGAGCGCGGCCACACCTACGAGCAGGACGGCGCGCTGTGGCTCAAATCCACCGACTACGGGGACGACAAGGACCGCGTGATGCGCAAGAAGGACGGCACGTACACGTACTTCGTGCCCGACGTGGCCTACCACATCGCCAAGTGGGAGCGCGGCTACTCCAAGGTCGTGAACATCCAGGGCACGGACCACCACGGCACCATCGCGCGCGTGCGCGCCGGCCTGCAGGCGGCGGGCGTCGGCATTCCGCAGGGCTACCCCGACTACGTGCTGCACACCATGGTGCGCGTGGTGAAGGGCGGGCAGGAAGTGAAGATCAGCAAGCGCGCCGGCAGCTACGTGACGCTGCGCGACCTGATCGAGTGGACCAGCAAGGACGCGGTGCGCTTCTTCCTGCTCTCGCGCAAGCCCGACACCGAATACACCTTCGACGTCGATCTGGCCGTGGCGCAGAACAACGACAACCCGGTCTATTACGTGCAGTACGCGCATGCGCGTATCCAGTCGGTGCTGCGGGCTTGGGCAGAGGCCGGCGGCGGCGACGTGGCATCGCTCAAGGACGTGGATCTGTCGGCGCTGGAAGGCCCGCAGGCCCAGGCGCTGATGCTGCAGCTCGCCAAATACCCCGAGATGCTGACGGCCGCCGCCGAGGGCGAGGCCCCGCACGACGTGACCTTCTACCTGCGCGACCTGGCCGCGAGCTACCACAGCTACTACGACGCCGAGCGCATCCTCGTGGACGACGAGGCGGTGAAGCGCGCCCGCCTCGCGCTGGTCGCCGCCACGGCGCAGGTATTGCACAATGGCCTGAAGGTGCTGGGCGTCGATGCGCCCGCCAGAATGTGAACCCCATATGAACCAGAAGCAGCAACGCGGCGGCTCGGCCGTCGGCTTCATCCTGGGGATCGTCGTGGGCCTGGGCGTCGCCCTCGCCGTGGCGGTCTACGTGACCAAGGTGCCCGTGCCGTTCCTGAACAAGGGTGGCGCGCGCGGCTCCGACCAGGATGCCCTCGAATCCCAGCGCAACAAGAACTGGGACCCGAATTCGCCGCTCTACGGCAAGAACCCGGCGCGCCCGGTCACGCCGGCGGCCAGCACGCCGGCCGTGGCGGGTGTCGAGCCCGCACCGGCGAGCACGCCCGCGGCATCGGCTGCCGTGGCGGCCGCGTCCACCCCGCGGGCGGGCGCGAGCCGGCCGGTGGCGGCCGCCTCCGCCCCCGCCTCGGCCGATCCGCTGGGCGACCTGGCGCGTGCCCGGGCCGCGAGCGGCGGCGAGCCGTTCGACTACTTCGTGCAGGCCGGAGCCTTCCGCACCCAGGGCGATGCCGACGCGCAGCGCGCCAAGCTGGCCATGCTGGGCTGGGAGGCGCGCGTGAGCGAACGCGAGCAGAACGGCCGCACGGTGTTCCGCGTGCGCGTGGGCCCGTTCACCAAGCGCGACGATGCCGAAATGCTCAAGGAGAAGCTCGACGGCGCGGGCGTGGAGTCGGCTTTGGTCCGCGTCCAGCACTGAGGCGTCCGGGCCGGCTTGAACTTTTGCCGCCCGGCGCGGCTCCCAATCCTCCAGAAACATCACAGGAGTGTCCCTTTCCATGAAACGCCGCGAGTTCTCCCTCTCCGCCGCCACCGCCGTGGCCGCTTCCGCCGTCGCGCTGCCGATGGCCACGCCCGCCTTCGCGCAGGCGCGCCAGTTCAAGGAGGGCAAGGACTACGTCCGCCTGGCCAAGCCCGCGCCCACCGATGCGCCGGCCGGCAAGGTCGAGGTGATCGAGTTCTTCTGGTACAGCTGCCCGCACTGCAACGCCTTCGAGCCCACGCTCGAGGCCTGGATGAAGTCGGCGCCGAAGGACCTGGCCATCCACCGCGTGCCCGTGGCCTTCAACTCCAGCTTCGCGGCGCAGCAGAAGCTCTACTACGCGCTCGAAGGCATGAACAAGCTGCCCGAGCTGCACGCCAAGGTGTTCCGCGCCGTGCACGTGGAGAAGCTGCCCCTCGCCAAGGACGACCAGATCTTCGACTGGGTCGGCAAGCAGGGCGTGGACGTGGCGAAGTTCAAGGAGGTCTACAACTCCTTCACGGTCTCCAACCAGCTGCGCAAGGCCGCCCAGCTGCAGGAGGCCTACAACGTCGAGGGCGTGCCCTCGATGGGCGTGGCGGGCCGCTACTACACCGACGGCACCATGGCCGGCAGCATGCAGAACGTGCTGCAGGTGGTGGACTACCTGGCGGGCCAGGCGCGCAAGGGCTGACCGGCCGCCGCACGCTGTCGGCAGCGGCATGCCGCCGGCAACCCACAGGCCCGCTCCGGCGGGCTTTTGTTTGCCCGATGCTGCGCTGCCGCAGCAGGGGACTACAATCTTTGCAAGATTCGTGCCCTCTATGAGATCCAGACTCCTCCCCACCCTTCTCCTGCTGGCGTCCCTGGCGTTCGCCGCGGGGCCGGCGCAGGCCGAAAAGGCCGACCGCAACAAGCCGATGAACATTGAGGCCGACGCCCTGCGGCACGATGAACTCAAGCAGACCAGCGTGTTCACGGGCCGCGTGGTCGTGACCAAGGGCACGATCGTGCTGCGGGGCACGCGCCTCGAAGTGCGGCAGGACCCGGACGGCTTCCAGTACGGCACCATGACCGCCGAGGCCGGCCAGCGCGCGTTCTTCCGACAGAAGCGCGACACCCCGGCGGGCGCGCCGGACGAGTTCGTCGAGGGCGAGGGCGAGGTGATCGAGTACGACGGCCGCGCCGACCTCGTGCGCCTCATCCGCCGCGCCGAGCTGCGCCGCTACCGCGAATCCACGCTCACCGACCAGATGGCCGGCGCGCTGATCGTCTACAACAACACCACCGACGTCTTCACCGTGGACGGGCAGAAGACCGCCCCCGCCGGGTCCGGTTCGGCCGGCATGCCGGGCGGACGGGTGCGCGCGGTGCTGTCGCCCAAGGAATCCGCCTCGGCACCCGCGGCGGCGCCGGCCCCGGGCCCCGCGCCCACGCTGCGCCGCAGCAGCGAGCTCGGCAGCGGGGCGAAGTGAGCATGGCGACGCCTTCCCCCTCCGGCGCCGGGCCTGCAGCGCCGGCAGCGCCTTCCGGATCGCAGAGCCGCCTGGAAGCCCTGCACCTCGAGAAGTCCTACGGCTCCCGCAAGGTGGTGAAGGACGTGTCCATGGTCGTGCAGAAGGGCGAGGTCGTGGGTCTGCTGGGCCCCAACGGCGCGGGCAAGACCACCTCGTTCTACATGATCGTGGGGCTGGTGCGCAGCGACGGCGGCGACATCCGCATCGACGGCCAGTCGGTCGCGAACATGCCGATCCACCGCCGCTCGCGCATGGGCCTGTCGTACCTGCCGCAGGAAGCCTCGATCTTCCGCAAGCTCTCCGTGGAGGAGAACGTGCGCGCCGTGCTGGAGCTGCAGCGCGGCGACGACGGCCGCCCGCTGTCGCGCGCCGAGATCGAGGAACGCCTCACCGCGCTGCTGCAGGAGCTGCGCGTGGACCACCTGCGCGCCTCGCCCGCACTGGCGCTCTCGGGCGGCGAGCGCCGCCGCGTGGAGATCGCGCGCGCGCTCGCCACCCAGCCGCGATTCATCCTGCTGGACGAGCCGTTCGCCGGCATCGACCCGATCGCGGTGATCGAGATCCAGCGCATCATCGGGTTCCTGAAGGCGCGCGGCATCGGCGTGCTCATCACCGACCACAACGTGCGCGAGACGCTGGGCATCTGCGACCACGCCTTCATCATCAGCGACGGGCGCGTGCTCGCGCAGGGCACGCCGCCGGAGATCGTCGACAACGCCGAAGTCCGCCGCGTGTACCTCGGCGAACACTTCCGGATGTGATGAAACCGGGACTGTCGCTGCGCGTTTCGCAGCATCTGGCGCTGACGCCGCAGCTGCAGCAGTCGATCCGCCTGCTGCAGCTGTCCACCCTGGAGCTGTCGCAGGAAGTCGAGCAGATGCTCGACGAGAACCCGTTCCTCGAACGCAATTCCGAAGAGGCCCCGCGCGAGGAGTTCGGCCTCGCGCAGGCGGACACGCCCGTCGCCGAGTCCGACCGCGGCGCCGAGGAATCGCTCTATTCCGCCTCCGGCGCGTCGGACGCACCCAGCGCGGGCACGGCGGACGCCGCTTCTGACACGCGGGATGCCGGCGACGCCCCCGAGGTGCCCGACGCCCCCGACTGGGAGGGCGACGGCACGGTGGAGATGGCGCCCGACGACGGCGAGTGGGGCGGCGATGCGCCCGCGCGCACGCGCAGCCAGAACGGCGAGGGCGACGAAGCCGACGCCACCGAACTCGCGCGCGAACACGAGTCGCTCACCGATCACCTGCACCGGCAGGCGCTGTCGCTGCGCCTCTCGGAGGTGGACCGGGCCGCGCTGCGCTTCCTGATCGAATCGCTGAACGACGACGGCTACCTGGACGAATCGCTGGAATCGCTGGCCGTGTCGCTGGCGGGCGAGGAAGACCCGGAGCAGGTCGAGGAACTGGTGCATCGCTTCACCGTGGCGCTGCGGCTGCTGCAGAGCCTGGAGCCGGTGGGCGTGGGCGCGCGCGGCCTGGCCGAATGCATGGCGCTGCAGTTGCGCGCGCTGCAGGACGAGGACACCGCGGAGCCCGAGGTGGTGCAGGCCGCGCTGCGCATCTGCCAGCAGCCGCTGGAGATGCTGGCGCGGCGCGACGTGCGCAGGCTGTCGCAGCACTGCGGCGCGGGCGAGGAATGCACGCGCGCGGCGATGTCGCTGATCGCGCGGCTGGAGCCGCGCCCGGGCCGGGCGTTCGCGCAGGTCGAGCGCAACATCGTCGTGCCCGACGTGATCGTGAAGAAGAGCAGCGGCCGCGGTGCGACGCATGCCTTCACGGTGCAGCTCAATCCCGACGTGATGCCGCGCCTGCGCGTGCACGACATCTATGCCGGTGCGCTGCGCGGCAACCGCGGCGGCGAGGGGCACCAGGCGCTGCAGCAGCGGCTGCAGGAGGCGCGCTGGTTCATCAAGAACATCCAGCAGCGCTTCGACACCATCCTGCGCGTGTCGCGCGCGATCGTCGACCGGCAGAAGAACTTCTTCGTGCATGGCGAGCTGGCCATGCGCCCGCTGGTGCTGCGCGACATCGCCGACGAACTCGGCCTGCACGAATCGACCATCAGCCGCGTGACCACGGCCAAGTACATGGCCACGCCCCAGGGCACCTACGAGCTCAAGTACTTCTTCGGCTCGGGACTGGGCACCGAGACGGGCGGCAATGCGTCGAGCACCGCGGTGCGCGCGCTGATCAAGCAGTTCGTCGCGTCCGAGAACCCGGCCAAGCCGCTGTCGGACAGCCAGATCGCCGAGATGCTCAAGGAGCAGGGCATCGAATGCGCGCGCCGCACGGTGGCGAAGTACCGTGAGGCGCTGAAGATCGCGCCGGCCAACCTGCGCAAGGCTCTTTAGAGCGGCTCACACGACCCTTCTGGCGTCGTTGCCGCATCTTGTCGTACTACCCATACTGCCTGCGATGCGGCGCCTCGCCAGAACCGCTTCGCTGGGTCGTGTGAGCCGCTCTTAGAACGCTTCAGCCCAGCAGGCCGGGGTTCAGCTGCCAGAGCGTGTAATTGAGCGCGGCGGCGAAGCTGATCCAGGCCAGGTAGGGCAGCAGGAGCAGGCCTGCCAGCGGCCGCAGCCGCAGGAAGGCCACGAAGGTGGCGGCCACGCAGGCGCCGAGCAGCGCGATGTCCGCCAGCGCCCAGGCGCCCCGGTGCCACTGGAAGAACAGCCAGCTCCAGAGCGCGTTCAGTGCGAGCTGCAGGCAGAAGAGCACGAGCGCCTGGCGGCGCGCCGCGCCCGCGGGCTCGCGCCAGACCATCCACGCGGCGATGGCCATGAGGGTGTAGAGCACGCTCCAGACGGGGCCGAACACCCCGGGCGGCGGGGCCCAGGGCGGCTGCACCAGCTCGGCGTAGAACTGCGGTGCCTGCGCCGAGGCGATGCCGCCGACGCCGGCGGCGGCGAAGGACAGCAGCAGCCAGCCCGCGAGGGCCAGCCAGGTGCGGGGCGACAGCGGGGCGCGGCGGGTGCAGTTCCCGGAGCCGGGCGTGAGCGGATGGGTTCGTGTCATGCCGGCATCATCGCCGCAAAGGCACTGCCGCCGGGCCGGACGGCGCCTCCAGCTTGAAGCCCGCGACCGCATCGGCGAGCTGGTGCGCCTGCTGCTGCAGCGACTGCGCGGCGGCGGTGGCCTGCTCCACCAGCGCGGCGTTCTGCTGCGTGCTCTGGTCCATCTGGCTCACGGCGCCGCCGATCTCGGCGATGCCGGTGCTCTGCTCCTGGCTGGCGTTGCTGATCTCGGTGACGATGGCCGTGACGCGCTGCACGCTCTCGACCACCTCCTGCATGGTGGCGCCCGCGTCCTGCACGAGCCGGCTGCCCTCGTTCACCTGGGTGACCGAATCGTCGATCAGGGACTTGATCTCCCTGGCGGCGGTGGCCGAGCGCTGCGCGAGCGTGCGCACTTCGGAGGCGACCACGGCGAAGCCGCGGCCCTGCTCGCCGGCCCGGGCGGCTTCCACGGCGGCATTCAGCGCCAGGATGTTGGTCTGGAAGGCGATGGAATCGATCACGCCGATGATGTCCACGATCTTGCGCGAGGAGGCGTCGATGCCGCCCATGGTCTGCACCACCTGGCCGACGACCGTGCCGCCGTGGGCGGCGATCTGCGAGGCGTTGGCGGCCAGGTGCTTGGCCTGGCGGGCGTTCTCGGCGTTCTGCTGCACGGTCGCGGTGAGCTGCTCCATGGCGGCGGCGGTTTCTTCCAGCGAACTGGCCTGCTGCTCGGTGCGGCCGGAGAGGTCGTGGTTGCCGCTCGCGATCTCGCTGGTGGCCAGGCGCACGGATTCGGCCGAGGCGCGGATGCGCACGAGCACGGCGGCGATCTTGTCCACGAAGTGGTTGAAGGCACGGGCGATCTGGGTGAGTTCGTCGCTGCCGTGCGTGTCCAGCCGGCGCGTGAGGTCGCCCTCGCCGGAGGCGATGTCCTCCAGCGCGTCGCGCACCACGGCGAGGCGGCGCAGCTGGCGGCTGACGGCGTAGGTGAGCAGGCCGACGGCGAGGGCCACGCACAGCACGGTGATGGCGATGGCGAGCTGCAGCAGCTCGCGCACGGGACGGGTGGCCTCGGCGCGGTCGATGGCGATGGCCAGGATCCAGGGCGTGCCTTCGACCTTGGCGGCGTAGAGCATCTGTTCCGCGCCCTTGGCCGCGACCTGTGCGTGGCCGCCCTCGGCCGCGAGCTTCCGCAGAAGCGGCGCGTCGATGCCGGCGGCGAGTTCGGACACCGGTTTGAGGGCCAGTTGGGGATCGGCCTGCGCGAGCAGGCGGCCCTGGTCGTCGACCAGCATGGCGAAGCTCTTGGCCGTGGGCTGGATGGCGGTCACCATGCGGCCGACGGTTTCCAGCAGCATGTCGGTGGCCACCACGCCCGCGAACTGGCCGGCCGGCCCCCAGGGCTCGGCGAACGTGATGAGAAGCTTGCCGGAGCTGGCGCCGATGTAGGCCGGCGTCACGATGGGGCCGCCGGCCTGCATCGCCTGCTTGTACCAGCCGCGGGACGTGCCGTCGTAGCCGTCGGGCACGGGGTGCAGGAAGCTGTGCCGCTTGTCCGCGTGGACCAGGTAGGCATCGTCGAGCGCGCCGGCCTGCTTCGCCGCCTGCAGGAACGGGATCGGGTCCGGCTGCGCCGCCGCGATGCGGATCGAGCTGGTGATCCGCTGCTTGTCCTTCACCCACGTCGTGATCTCTTCGGCGTGCACCCGGGTCTGCTGGGCGAGCTGGGCGTCCAGGCCGGACAGGGTGTTGTTCCGGACGGCGAAGAAGGTGGCGAGCGCCAGCGCGACGAGCGACAGGGTGGTGATGGCGATGCAGATCCCGATGAGGCGGGCGCGAAGGCTTTGGAACATCTCGGCTCCCGGAGAACAATGAGGGGGATCGCTGGCTATCGGCAATTTGTTGAACTGTATCAACAGATCGAACCCGTTATTCTGCTATACGGAAAAATGATCGGACGAGGGGTTTTGCCGCCAGGGCGTATCCTCTCGCCCCTGCGTTATGAATTCATTGCAAATCTTTCTGCCCTGCGCCGCCGGCGTCGAGGGCTTCCTGGCCGACGAGGTGCACGACCTGACCGGGCTGACGGGGCATGACCTGCTCACGGGGCGCGGCGGCGTGCTGGCGCGCGCTTCCTGGCGCCAGGCGCTGCAGCTCAATCTGCACAGCCGCCTCGCGCAGCGCGTGCTGGTGCAACTGGCCGAGCGTATGTACCGCTCGGAGAACGATCTCTACGCCATCGCGGCCGAGGTGGCGTGGGAGATCTGGTTCACTCCGCGCCAGAGCTTCCGCATCGACGTCACGGCCCAGCACAGCCCGCTCAACAGCCTGAACTTCGCCGCGCTGCGCGTGAAGGACGCCGTGGCCGACCGCTTCCGTGCCAAGGCCGGCGGCGTGCGGCCGGACGTGGACACCCAGCACCCGGACGTGCGCATCCACCTGCACCTCACCACCGACCAGGCCACGGTGTACATCGACACCTCGGGCGAGCCGCTCTTCAAGCGCGGCTGGCGCGAGGACAAGGGCGATGCGCCGCTCAAGGAGACGCTCGCCGCCGCGATGATCGCCGCCAGCGGCTGGGACCCGCGCGGCGACGCGCCCCTGCCGCTCTACGACCCCTGCTGCGGCAGCGGCACGATCGCGATCGAGGCCGCGCAGATGGCCTGCCGCATCCCGGCGGGGCTGCGCCGGCGTTTCGCGTTCGAGAAGCTGCTGCCCTTCCAGGCGCATGTGTGGAATGCGCTGCGCGAGCAGGCGCAGGATGCGATCGTGGCCCCGGCCGTGCCGGTGTTCGGCAGCGACGTGTCGCACCGCATGGTGGACTTCGCGCAGCGCAACGCCGAGCGCGCGGGCGTGGCGCAGGCCGTGCAGCTGCGCGGCGGCGACGCGCTGCAGCGCATGCCGCCCACCGAGCAGCCGGGCGTGATGCTGCTCAACCCGCCCTACGGCGAGCGCATCGCCGCGGCCGGCACGGCGGGGCGCAGCGCGCGCGAGCGCATGGGCGTGGTCGAGCGCGCGGGCCGCGAGACCGCCCAGACGGACGACGGCGTGGATTTCTTCCTGCAGCTCGCCGCCCACTGGAAGAAAAACTACGCCGGCTGGCAGGCCTGGATGCTCACGCCGGACCTGAAGCTGCCCGGCAAGATGCGCCTGAAGGAATCGCGCCGCGTGCCGATGTGGAACGGCCCGATCGAATGCCGGATGTTCCGCTTCGACATGGTGCGCGGGGCCGTGCGTGCCCGGGCGCAGGGCGACGGTGCCGGTGCCGGTGCGGGTACAGGCGCAGGCACCCCTCCGGACGCGGAAGCGGACGCGGGCCATGCCGGTTGAGCTGCGGCTGCCCGTGCGGGCGGCGGCAGGCGAGCCCGTGCGCAGCGTGGTGGTGGACACCAACGTCGCGCTGGACCTGCTGATCTTCTCCGACCCGCGCACGGGGCCGCTGCGGCAGCTGCTCGCCGAAGGGCGGCTCGCCTGGATCGCCACCCAGGTGATGCGCGACGAACTGGAGCGCGTGCTGGCGTATGCGCACATCGTGGAGCGCATGGATTACTACCGCGTGGAAGCCGCGCAGGTGCTCGCCGCGTTCGATACGCAGGCGCGCCTGGTGGAGACCGCGCCGCGCGTGGCCTACGTCTGCAAGGATGCGGACGACCAGAAGTTCATCGACCTCGCGGCCGCGCACCGCGCGATCCTGCTGTCGAAGGACAAGGCCGTGCTCTGCATGCGCAAGCGCCTGCTGAACATGGACGCCCACGTGGCGACCGCGCTGGTGCTGGAGGAGCCCGAAGAGGAGCAGGCCGGCGGCGCCCTGGCCGCAGCGGCCTGAGGCCTTGCCAGGGCCGCCCGGCCCGCGCCGTCACTCCTCGAAGCGGAAGCCCTCCGCCGGGTGGAGGGACCAGCCCCCATCGCCCGTGAGCACCAGCACGTGGGTGTGGTGGGCGAGCACCGCAGGCCGGTGCGCGATGCTGATCACCGACGCGCCGCTCGCGCGCACCCGTTCGTAGAGCGCCGCCTCGTTGGCGCTGTCGAGCGCGCTGGTGGCCTCGTCGAGGATCACGATGCGCGGCTGGCGCACCAGCACCCGCGCGAAAGCCAGCCGCTGCTGCTCGCCGATCGAGAGTTCCTTTTCCCAGTCGCGCACCGCATCGAGCCCGCCGACGCGCTCGGCCAGCTCGGGCAGCTGCACGGCGTCCAGCACCTCCCGCAACTGCCCGTCGTCCAGCGCGCAGTTCCGGGCCGGGTAGAGCATCTGGCTGCGCAGCGTGCCGGGCTGCATGTAGGGCCGCTGGGGCAGGAAGAACACGCTCTCCATCGGCGGGTGGTGCACGATGCCTTCGCCGTCGCGCCACAGGCCGGCGATGGCGCGCAGCAGCGAACTCTTGCCGCAGCCGCTGGCGCCGGTGATCAGCAGCGCGTCGCCGGGCTGCAGCTGCAGGGTCAGGTCGCGCACCAGCAGGCGGGTGAAGCGGGGCGTGTAGAGCGTCAGGCCTTCGATGGCGAAACGCTCGCCCTCGCGGGCCTGGATCTCGCGGCCGGCGATGGGCGCGATGGGTGCCAGCGAGGCGACCGGCGCTGCGGCCACCGCACCCGCCTTGCCTGCCGACCGCGTTGACGGCATGCCGGCCGGCGCGCTACCGCGGCCGCGCCGGGCCTGCCGGTGGGCGCGACGATCCTGGCGGCGCTGCTTTTTCGCCGCCGCGGCCGCCTCGGGCTCCTGCGGCTCGCGGGCCTTGCGGTCCTCGGGAGCGCCCAGCAGCGCCTGGCGCAGCGTGTCGAGCCGGCCGATGCCGGCGACGAAGCGGCTCAGGCTCTCGAAGTTGTCCACGATCAGCGATACCGAGGCCAGCACCGCCGCGAAGGCTCCGCCGGCCTGGATGGCGCGGCCCACCTCCATGTCGCCCGAGAGCACGGCGTCGGCCAGGATGATGCTGGGGATCACCACCGTGAGCTGGCTGAAGGCCCGCTGGAAGAGGTTGAGCGAGCGCTGCCGCTTGATGAGGCGCGCATAGTTGTTGAAGACGGCCTGGAAGCTGTGGTCGAGCTGGGCGCGCTCCTGCGCCTCGCCGCGGTAGAACGCGATGGATTCCGCGTTCTCGCGCAGGCGCATCAGGCCGAAGCGGAAATCCGCTTCGCGCCGCAGCTGCCAGAAGTTCAGCCGGATCAGCGGCGCGCCGAACACGTAGAGCGCCACCACCGTGCCCACCAGCGCGTACACGGCCAGGAAGGCCACCAGGGCCTGGGAGATCGACCACAGCACCGCGCTGAAGGCCACCAGCTGCATGGTGGCGCCGATGAAGATCAGCAGGAAGTGCGTGGAGCGGCCGGTGAAGCTGTTGATGTCCTCGCTGATGCGCTGGTCGGGGTTGTCGACCGTGCCCTCGGCGTTCAGTTCGTAGTAGCGGCGGCGGCCGAGATAGCCGTCGAGGAAGCGGTGCGTGAGCCAGAGGCGCCAGTGGTTGGCGAAGGCGTCGCGCATGTAGTAGTAGAAGGCGTACACCGGCGCCGCGAAGGCGAGCACGAAGAGGCAGGTGCGCACCGCGTCCCAGAAACGGTCCCGGTCCTGCGCTGCGAGCGCGGAAGTCATCTCGCCGGTGCGGTCGATCAGGCGCACGGCGAGGTGCGTCTCCAGCAGCATGAGCAGGATCAGCAGGCCCATCAGCGACCAGGCGGCGAACTTCTTGTCGCCCAGCCAGTAGGGCCGCGCGACGTTCATGAACTGCCGCCAGGCGGCCATCGACAGCGAGGGGGCATGCCGGGAGGTGTCCGTCGGGCCCGGCGGGGGGGCGTCAGCTCCTGGCACGGGGGCTGCGGCGGCGGTGGAGGAAGGCATGCGAAACGTTTCGGAACGGGGCAGGAGCGCTTGAGGCCAACGATAGGGCGGCGGGCCTCCACGGTCCTGTCGGACGCCGCCCACGCGGCGCTACGGAAACGCACCCGAAGTGGAGCGGAGCGCCATGCGGGCCACGGCCGGGCAGGGGCGGGGGTACAGTGCGCGGGCGCAGTTCCCTTTCCGCATTCCCCCTCCTTTCCCTCTCCTCCCAGACATGTCCCACCTCATCGTGCACGGCGGCACGCCGCTTCGCGGGCGCATCAGCCCCTCCGCCAACAAGAACGCCGTGCTGCCGGTGCTGTGCGCCACGCTGCTCACGCGGGCGCCGCTGCGCCTGGTGGGCGTGCCCGACATCACCGACGTGCGCAAGATCCTCGACATCTTCCGCACCCTCGGCAGCCGGGTGCAGTGGGACCCGGCGGACGGCCTGCTGGAGCTGCACCACGAGCACACCGTGTTCGACGCGGCGTCGCACCGCCTGCCGGAGGAGATGCGCTCGTCGATCATGCTGGTGCCGCCGCTGCTCGCGCGCTTCGGCATCGCACGGCTGGAGGACAACGTGAAGGGCTGCACGCTGGGTGTGCGCGAGATCGATCCGCACGTGGACGTGTTCCGCCGCTTCGGCGCCACCGTGGAGCGCGCCGAGGGGACGCTGCTCGTGCGCCGGGCCGGCATGCTGGAGCCGACCGACCACTGGCTCGACTACGCCTCCGTCACCACCACGGAGAACTTCGTGCTGTGCGCGGCCGGCGCGCCGGGACGCTCCACGCTCACCAATGCGGCGTCGGAGCCGCACGTGCAGGAGTTCTGCCGCTTCATGGCGATGCTGGGCGTGCGCATCGAGGGCATCGGCACCTCGCGCCTCACGGTACACGGCGGATCGGAGCTGGGTGGCGGCGAGTTCCGCTTCGACGAGGATTTCCACGAGATCACCACCTTCCTGGCGCTGGGCGCGATCACGGGCGGCGACGTGGCGGTGCGCAACAGCGCGCCGGAGAACTTCCCGCTCATCGACCGCACGTTCGCGAAGTTCGGCGTCGAGGTCGTGCACGAAGGCGGCTGGTCCACCACGCGCCGCGCCGGGCCGCTGGCAGTGCAGCCGCCCTTCACGCCCAACACGCTCACCAAGGTGGAGGCGGCCCCGTGGCCGTACTTCCCGGTGGATCTGCTGCCGATCTTCATCGCCCTGGGCGTGCGCGCGCAGGGCAACGCGATGTTCTGGAACAAGGTGTACGACGGCGCGCTGGGCTGGACGGGCGAGCTGTCGAAGTTCGGCGCGCACGTGTTCTCGTCCGATCCGCACCGCATCGTGACCTTCGGCGGCCAGGCGCTCACGCCCGCGGTGGTCGAGAGCCCCTACATCATCCGCGTGGCGATCGCGCTCTTCATGGTGGCGGCCAGCATTCCCGGCCGCTCGGAGATCTGCCACGCCGGGCCGATCCGGCGGGCCCATCCGCGGTTCGTGGAGAACCTGCGCAGCCTGGGGGCGCAGGTCGAGTGGAAGGATTAGCGGGCCGGGTTGCGGCGGGTGGATGTGCGCATCGACCCGCGCGTAAAACGGGGCGTGGCGCTGAATGCGACTCCTGGGTCTCTCGATGTCTGATTGAAAAGCGCATTACTTGTGAAAAAGTAGTGCGTTTATTAAACTCTGCCCGCATGAGCCAAGCCGAACACATTCTTGAGCTGGCCCGGCACCGGCATGTGCTGCGGGCAGCGGATGTGCGTGAGCGCGGCTGGTCGCCGCAGTGGCTGATACGGCTGCACCAGTCGGGCAAGCTGCAGCGCATCGCCCGCGGCCTGTACGGGCTGCCCGATGCCGAAGTCACCGAACACCAGACGCTGATTGAAGTCTGCCAGCGCGTGCCCAGGGGCGTGCTGTGCCTGCTGAGCGCGCTGCAATTCCATGGGATCGGCACGCAGATGCCGCATGACGTATGGATCGCGCTGCCTGCCGGCAGCCAGGCCCCGGCGGCGGGCTACCCCACCCTGCGCATCGTGCGCCTGCGCGGCACGGCCTACAGCGACGGCATCCAGACCGTGGTCGACCACGGCGCCCCCATCCGCGTGTACTGCGCCGCCAAGACCGTGACCGACTGCTTCAAGTTCCGCCACAAGATCGGCCTCGACGTGGCGCTGGAGGCGCTGAAAGACGCTTGGCGCAGCCGCAAGGTCACCATGGCCGAGCTGAGGCGCTTCGCCCGGATCAATCGGGTCGAACGTGTCATGCAGCCCTATCTGGAGGCCATAGCGCAATGAGCGGCAACCGCTCTGCGTCGGTCCTGGCCCGGCTGCTCGCCCTCGCCAAGCAGCGGGGCGACGACTACAGCCTGCTGCTCAACCGCTTCGGCATGGAGCGCCTGCTGGCCCGCGTCGGCATCTCACCGCATGCCGACCGGTTCCTGCTCAAGGGCGCACTGCTCTTCGCACTCTGGTACGACACCCCGCACCGGCCCACCAGGGATGCCGACTTGCTCGGCTTCGGACCGGACGATGCCGCGAACCTGATCGCCACCTTCCGCGAAATCGCTGCCATGGACCTGGGCGATGGCATCGTGTTCGACCTCGACTCGGTGAAGGCTGGCCCCATCCGCGAGGACAACACCTATGGCGGCACGCGCATCACGCTGGCGGCACGCATCGGCTCCGCACGCTGCGCGCTGCAGATCGACGTGGGCTTCGGGGATGCCGTGACGCCGGGGCCCCAAACGGCGGTCTACCCGACCTTGCTGGGCGATTTCCCATCTCCCACGCTGCGCGTTTACCCCGTCTACACGGTGATCGCCGAGAAGTACCAAGCCATGGTGATGCTGGGGCAGGCCAACAGCCGGTTGAAGGACTTCTTCGACCTGGCCGTGATCGCTCGGCGCACGGCGCTGGACGGTGCCACGCTGGCGCCGCCATCGCCGCCACTTTTGGCCGGCGCCAGACCGCTCTGCCCACCGAGCGGCCCCTGGCACTGACCAGGCAGTTCAGCGAAGATGCTGCCAAGCTGCGCCAGTGGCAAGCCTTCCTGAACAGAAACCGCATCGAAGCCGCAAGCCTGGGGGATACCGTGGCGTTGCTGGATGACCTGCTGTGGCCACCGACACAGGTCGCTGCCGCTGGCAGTCAGGCAACGGCTACTTGGTGCCCCGAGGCCTTGCGCTGGGTTTGAAAGCCCGGCAATGGGCCTGCCCAAGCCACTCATCCGCCCCGGAGCTTCTCTTGCAGCGCTACCGCGCAAGCAGATCGTAGGCCGCGCGCACGCGCTGCACGTCGCGGCCCCAGCGGCGGTCTTCGGGCAGGCGGCGCAGCCAGGCGAGGCGGCGGAGCGTGGCGTCCATCACCTGGCGGACATCCTCGCCGTGCGCGGCGATCCAGGCGGCGGTGTCCGTCCGGGCCGCGGGCAGGGCGCCTGCGGCGCGCAGGTAGAGCGCGGTGGAGTGGGCGTAGCAGAGCAGGTCGCGCACCTGGCAGACGGGCAGCGGCAGGGTGGCGGCGGGGTCGTCCTCGAAGTCCAGGTAGCCGACCACGCCGTCCGGGCAGCGCACGAGGTTGCGCGCGAAGGCCTGGCTCAGGCAGGTGCCGCGGGCATGCACTTCGCCGATGGCCGCGAGGCCCTGGCGCCAGAGCGCGAGCACGGGGCCGGCGCCCTCGGGCAGGCGGTGTTCGATCTCGTTGCCCAGCGAATGCGTGTCCACGCCCGGGCGGCCCAGGTCGAGCGTGAGCAGGCCCTGGCCGCTCGCCGCCAGCACTTCGGGCACGCGCAGGCCCAGCGCATGCAGGCTGCGCAGCCGGCGCACTTCGGTGGCGATGGCCTCCGCCCCGCCCGGCGCGGGCACCGGGCGCAGCACGGGCAGGCCCAGCAGGCGGGCGAGCGCGGCCATGGCGCGGTAGCGGCCGGCGCCGCGCACGGGGGCGGCGCGCTTGAGCCATACGCGTGTGCCGTCCACGATGTGGCTCTCCACGGCATGGGTCTGCAGGGGCAGCCGCTCGCGCAGCACGGCATCCCAGTCGACGGAGGCGTGCTGCGCGGTGGGGCCGGAGGCCTGCGGGGACAGCGGGCCCGAAGGGCCGGCAGGGCCGGACGGCCCGGGAAAAGACGGGGTGGCGGACATGGAATGGAGCGCTCGGAAAGGGGGCGGCAGGGCGCGCGGCTACACTCGCCGCCTTGGAATGCACGGCCGGGCTCGCGCACGGCCGCTGCGGCGGCATCATAGAGCGTGCCTTTTCCGTCGGGCTGCGCCGCCTGCCCGCGGGCCCGCGCCGGCCGCTGCATGCCGCTGCATACCGCTTCCCCTGAAGCCCCCCATTTTTCGCCCCATCCGAACCCCATACCGCCCGCGCGCCCCGCGCCAGGAGCTTCCCATGACCGATCCCCACGCCCCCACGCCCTCCGCCGAGGCGCCCGGCACCGAGCCGGCGCTCAGCAACGACGACCTCGATGAACTGGACGCGCTGCTCGACGACCTGCGCTCGCGCGCAGAGGAAATCCCCCAGTGGGAGTTCTGCGACGGCTTCCTGACGGCGCTCGTCTGCACGCGCCGCCCCATCGCACCGGCCGAATACCTGCCCATGCTGCTGGACGACGGCGGCCCGATGGAGCTTTCCGCCGACGGCGATGCGCTGCCGCGCCTGCCGGCCTTCCAGGACGACGCGCAGCAGGCGCGCTTCGTCGAACTGTGGACGCGCCGCTGGAACGAAGTGGCCCGCCAGCTCGACGAGCAGGTCGAGACGCTGGAAGACGACCGCGCCTTCCAGCCCGAAGTGATGGACATGCGCGGCGCCATCGCCTGCCTGCCCGAGGAAGAACGCGCCGAGATGGAGGGGCAGGACATTCCCTCGTTCGGGCAGGTCTGGGCGCTCGGCTTCATGTTCGCCGTGGAGAACTGGCCCGAGGAATGGGCCGCGCCGCGCGACAAGGAGGCCGCGCAGTGGCTGGACGGCGCGCTCGACCACATCGTCGCGCTGACGGAGGACGACACCGGCCGCGCCGAGCACAACATGTACGCCGAGGACGGCCCGCCCAGCGTGAGCGAGGACCGGCTGGAGGTGTTCGGCGAGGCGGTCTGGGCCACCTACGACCTGCGCCAGCTCTGGAAGAGCATGGGCCCGCGCGTCGAATCCGTGCGCCGCGAGGACACGCCGGGTCGCAACGACCCGTGCAACTGCGGCAGCGGCAAGAAATACAAGAAGTGCTGCGGAAATTGAGCACAACCCCCTGAGGCGCTGCGCGCCTTCCCCCTTCTCTCGCATCGCGATGCGATGCGGGAAGGGGGACGCCACCGGCGCGGCGGGCGGCCCTTGCGCGGTGGCCGCTGGCGGGGCCGCGCTCACCGGCATCGCTTTGGATTGACATGACCTTTTCTTTTCTGGCCCGCTTGCGTGCCGAATGGGCGCCCAGCATTCCGCGTGAGCTGCTCGCGGGGGCCGTCGCCACGTTCGCGCTCATCCCGGAGGTGATCGCGTTCTCGTTCGTGGCGGGCGTCGATCCGTCGGTGGGGCTGTTCGCCTCGTTCGTCATCAGCCTGGTGATCGCCTTCGCGGGCGGCCGGCCGGCGATGGTGTCGGCGGCGGCCGGCTCGGTGGCGCTGGTGGCCGCGCCGCTCGTGCAGTCGCACGGCCTGGGCTACCTGTTCGCGGCCGGGCTGCTGGCCGGCGCGGTGCAGGTGGCCTTCGGGCTGCTGCGCATGGGCGTGCTCGTGCGGTTCGTGTCCAGCTCGGTGCGCACGGGGTTCGTGAACGCGCTGGCGGTGCTGATCTTCTCGGCCCAGCTGCCGCACCTGCGCGGCGCCGGCCCTGCCACCTGGGGCATGCTGGCGCTGGGGCTCGCGATCATCTACGGGCTGCCGCGCCTGGGTGCGTGGTGGGGCTGGCGCGCGCTCACCGCGATCCCGTCGCCGCTGGTCTGCGTGGTGGCGCTCACGGTGCTGGCCTCCGCGGCCGGCCTGCCGCTGCCCACCGTGGCCGATCTGGGCAGGCTTCCGGACGCGTTGCCCGCCTTCGCGCTGCCCGGCGTGCCGTTCACGCTGGAGACCCTGCGCACCATCGCGCTGCCGGCGCTCGCGATCGCCTTCGTGGGCCTGCTCGAATCCGTGCTCACGGCCGCGGTGGTGGACGAGATGACCGACACGCCCAGCGACAAGAACCGCGAATGCGCGGGCCTGGGGCTGGCGAACATCGCGGCCAGCCTGTTCGGCGGCATCGCGGGCTGCGGCATGATCGGCCAGGCCGTCGGCAACGTGAAATACGGCGGCCGCGGGCGGCTCTCGACGCTGTTCGCGGGCGTGTTCCTGCTCATCCTGATGGTGGCGCTCAAGGACTGGGTGTCGCGCGTGCCGGTGATCTCGCTGGTGGCGATCATGGTGATGGTGTCGGCCTCCACCTTCGACTGGGGATCGCTGCGCACGCTGGTGCGCCATCCGCGCATGTCGAGCGCGGTGATGCTGGCGACCGTGGCCGTGACGCTCGCCACCCACAACCTCGCGGCCGGGGTGGCCGTGGGCGTGCTGCTGAGCGGCGTGTTCTTCGCCTTCAAGGTGGCCCGCCTGCTCGACGTGCGCGCCGAGGACGACGCGGCCACGGGCCTGCGCACCTGGCGTGTCGCGGGCCAGGTGTTCTTCGCCTCGGCCGATGCCTTCATCGACGCCTTCGACATCCTCGCCGCGGAAGGCCGGCCGGTGCGCATCGACGTCTCGCGCGCCCACTTCTGGGACGTGACGGCGGTGGCCGCGCTGGAGAAGGTGGTGCAGCGGCTGCGCCACCACGGCTGCAGCGTGGAGGTGGTGGGAATGAACCAGGCGAGCGCCGGGCTGGTGGAGCGGGTCGCGGAGCGCTGACTCAGGCGAGCAGCTCGGCGAGACGTGCCAGCGCATGCCCCTGCGCGCCCGCCCGCACGGCCGCGCGGTCTCCCGCGAAGCGCACGACCTCGCTGTGCGTCGCGCCGGCCACGTGCCAGCCGAACCAGACGGTGCCCACGGGTTTTTCCGCGCTGCCGCCCGAGGGGCCGGCCACTCCGGTCACCGCGAGTGCGACCTGCACCCGGGCATGCCGTGCGGCCCCTTCCGCCATCGCGCGTGCCACGGGTTCGCTGACGGCGCCATGGGCCTCGATGAGCGCCGCGGGCACGCCCAGCAGCTCCGTCTTGGCGGCATTGGAATAAGTGACGAAGCCGCGCTCGAACCACTGGCTCGATCCGGCGAGATCGGTGCAGGCGGCCGCGATCAGGCCGCCGGTGCAGCTCTCGGCGGTGGCCATCATCCAGCCGCGCGCGCGCAGGGCATGCACGATCGCCCCGAGGGCGGACGGCGCCGCGGGGCCGCCGCCGCTCACCACAGCACCCTCCAGAGCGCGATCACGAACAGTGTGCAGAACGCCGCCACGAAATCGTCGAAGAGGATGCCCCAGCCGCCGCGCCAGCCGAAGCCCTTGAAGAGGCTGTCGGCCCAGGCGACCGGGCCGGGCTTGACCGCGTCGAAGAAGCGGAACAGCGCGAAGGCCGCGCACTGCCCCCAGAAGCCCATGGGCATGGCGAGCCAGAGCACGCACCAGAAGGCCACGATCTCGTCCCAGACGATGCAGCCGGGGTCGGCCACGCCGAGGCGGCGCGCGGTGGTGGTGCAGGCCCACCAGCCCACCAGAGTGCCGCCCAGGATCAGGAGGCCGATCTGCATCGGCGCGAGCCACTGCTGCAGCAGCAGGTAGGCGAGCCAGGCCCAGGCGGTGCCCACGGTGCCGGGCGCCCGCGGCGAGAGGCCCGAGCCGAAGCCCAGGGCGATCCAGTGCGCCGGGTGGGCGCGCAGGAAGGCGGCGGTGGCGATCGGCGGGCGGCGGCCCGGCTTTCCAGCGGCGGGAAGCGGAGAGAGGGGCGGCAGGGCGTTCATGGCGTGTTCTCGTCCAGCATGACGTCCTTGTCGTGGCGCACCGTGTGCTCGGCGGTGAAGCGGGCCTCGGCGCCCGGCGCCAGGGTCTGCTGCCAGGCGATCGTGCCGGGGCGGCCTTCCCAGGCGGTGGTGAGCGGTGCGGGTGCATAGCGCGATTCGACCTCGATCTTCGCGTTGCGCGAGACCGGCGCCGCGTCGATCACCTGCAGCGTGACCGGCGCGGTGTGGCGGTTCTCGATGCGGTAGGCGAGCGCGGTGCGGCGTTCCACGCGCGAGCCCGTGAAGCCGGCGCTGCCGGTGGTCTGCTGCGGCGCCTCGGCCTGCACGCGCACGAGGTCGTCGGGGCCGAACGAAAGCGGGACGGCGCGGGCTGCCTGCGCGTCGGCGCCCGCCGTCGCCGTGGTCATGGGCGCCGCCGCAGCGAAGTCCAGCCGGCCCTCGCCCACGAAGGCGCCGTCGCGGTACAGGCCCACGGACCCGGCGGGCCAGGAGCCCGCGGGCGGCGCGATCTCGGCCACGAGGTAGGCGGCCGGCTGGCGCGCGGGCACGGTGCGCGTGACGAGGCGGGCGGTGGCGGCGTGCGTGCCCAGCAGCAGCGTGGTGCGCTGGCCGCTCGCGGGCACGGTGAGGCGCTGCGGCACCTCGAAGCGCGTCGCATAGCTGCCGGCCAGGGCGGTCACGTCAAAGTCGGGCAGGGGGGCTTCCGCCAGGTCGGCCGGGGCCGGAGCCGGGGCCACGGGCGCCGCCGCTGACCTCGCCACTATTCCCATCATGGTGACGGAGGAAGGCCTGCGTTCGGGCTGCGGCTCCGGCGGGGCCGCCACGTCCACCGTCCAGGTGCCGGGACGCGGCCCCTGCGTGGCGCGCGCGGGCGCCTGGGTGGTGAGCACGAGCCGCACGTCGTTCCAGTCCTCGCCGCTGCGCTGGGCCACCACGGCCAGCCGCTCCAGCACCACGGCGCCCGTGGCGGTATCGAGCCGCGCGCGGTAGGCAGGCTGCCAGCCGGGGCCGCGCACCTGGTAGGACAGGCGCAGCCCGGCCTCGCGGTCGGTGGCGAGGTTCACGGCCACCGACACCACTTTTCCGCGGGTGCCGCCCGCCGCGTGGTCGCGCTCGGCACGCAGGGGCTTCAGTTCGCGCTCCAGTGCTTCCTGGCGGCGCTGCAGCGGCGGCAGGCGCACCAGGGTGTCGGCCGAGGTCTTGCGCAGCGCTTCGGCCGTGGCCGGTATCTGCGCAGCCGGCGTGGACAGGGGGGCGGCCGCCGGGGCGCGGCCGTCGCGCGCGGTCGCGCCGCCGCCGGCCGTGCCCTCGCTGCCGCCGGCCACATGGTCCAGGTACCGGTCCACGCGCCGCAGGGCGGTGATTTCGGCCTGCACGTCCGCGATGCGGTCCTCCAGCGCGCGGATGCGGTCGTCCAGCGGGCTCGCGCAGCCCGCGGCCACGTCGCGGTCTTCGGTGGTGACCTTGAACTCGCCGACGCGCACGCCGGCATCGGCGCTGATCTGCAGGCTGTCCGGATCGAGGCTGGCCGGCAGGCAGGCGAAGGTGGCACTGCGCGCGCCCGCGGGAAGGCGGGCGCTGCGTTCGATGGTGGCGATGCCCGGCGCCACGGTCACCTGGGTGATGCGCGATGCCGTCGCGGCGGAGCGCTCCTGCGCATGGGAAGCGGGTATCGCCGCGATGGCCGCGCAGGCCAGCAGGGCGGCCAGCAGGGGGCGTGCTCCCAGGGCGCGCTCTCCGGAGGCGGCAGGGCCCGGGGGCTCGGCCCGGGCGCTGCTGCATCGTGTGAAGACGGCCGGACGGGCCGTGCCGGGCAGGAAGGCGAAGGGCATGGCGGCTCCTGGTTCCTCAAAAGGGGGATGGGAATGGGGATGGGCATGCTAGCAGCGCGGCCGCCGCACCCGGGCGGCGGGCGCCGTCAGCGGAAATGGTCGAAGGCGAGGTACTGCGCGTCCAGCAGCCCGCCCTGCTCATCCCGCAGGCGCAGTCCCGGTTCGGCCTCGATGGCGCCGATGCGCGTGACCCGCGTGCCGGTCTGCCGCGCGGCGGTTTCGACCTCCGCGCGGCGCCCGGGCGCCGCGGTGAACAGCAGTTCGTAGTCGTCGCCCCCCGCGAGGACGCAGCGCAGCAGGTTCTCCCGGCCGTAGGGCAGCTGATCGGGCACGGGCCCGCCCGCGCAGGCCGCCATGAGCTGCGGGGCGAGCGTGGTGTCGATGTGCGCGCCCACGCCCGAGGCCTGCAGGATGTGGCCCAGGTCGCCCACGAGCCCGTCGCTCACGTCGATGGCGCTGCTGGCCACGCCGCGCAGCGCCTGGCCGAGCGCCACCCGCGGCGTGGGCCGCTCCAGCCGCTCGCGCGCCTGCGCCAGCACCTGCGGCGGCAGCTGCACGGGCATTTCGCCCAGCAGCGCGTCGAGCGCGAGCCGCGCATCGCCCAGGTGGCCGCTCACCCAGAGGTCGTCTCCCGGCCGCGCGCCGCTGCGCAGCAGCGCCTGGCCGGTCGGCACTTCGCCGAACACGGTGATGCAGATGTTGAGCGGCCCCTGGGTGGTGTCGCCACCCACCAGTTCGCAGCCGTGTGCGTCGGCCAGCGCCAGCAGCCCGTCCGAGAAGCCCTGCAGCCAGGCCTCGTCGGCCCGCGGCAGCGACAAGGCCAGCGTGAACGCCAGCGGCCGGGCACCGCAGGCGGCGAGGTCCGACAGGTTCACGGCCAGCGCCTTGTGGCCCAGGTGCGCGGGATAGACGTCGGGAAAGAAATGCCGGCCCTCCACCAGCATGTCGCTGGAGACGGCCAGGTGCATGCCGGCGGCAGGCGCGAGCAGTGCGCAATCGTCGCCCACGCCGAGCGCGGCGCGGCGCACGGGGCGGCGGAAGTAGCGTGCGATCAGGTCGAATTCACCCATGCGCCGAGCATACGCGCAGCCGTGGCCGCGGCGCGCTTCGCAATTCCGCAAGGCGTTTCCGCCAGGATGCCTTCCCGGCCTGCCGGCGGGCAATGCTGCGGTTCTCCGCCCCTCCCTGCGGTCCCGTCCATGAAAATCCATCTGCATGCGCTTCGGCCGTCCGGTACCGTGCCTGAACGTCCTGGACCGTCCCATCCTCCGGAGGCCGCACGTCCGGCGCGGCCGGCGTCGGCGGGGTGGCCGCTGGGCCTGGCGTCCCTGCGCGAGGCCCACCTCCGCGCCGGACACGTCCCGGAGCCGGAAAGCCACTCCGAACTCACGTCCCTGGCGATCATCGATGCGCAAGAGGTCGGCTCGTATTGCGTGGCCGCAGCCAAGTACTTCACCGATCCTCTGCACGGCGTGGCGGAGAAAGCGGGCGAGTTCGCCACGGAAGGGCTGCATGGCGATGGCGCCGGCTCCGCCGGAGGCGGCGGCCCCACGGAGGGCGCGCAGGGCCACGGCGCTGCCGCCGAAGCCGCGGAGCACCACGGCCGGATGCATGCCTTCGCCGAGGAAGGCACGCCTGGCGGTGTCGGCGATCTCGCCGCCACCCTGGCGCTCGGAGGCACCATGCTGCCGCTGTCGGCCGTGGCCATCCATGCCGGTTGCCGCGAACTGCGCGAGGTCGCCGAGCAGCGCAGGGAGCTGCGCGCGCAGAAAGAAGGGCTGCTGCAGCAACGCGAAGTGCTCGCTCCTTTTCTCGAGCGGGGCCGGATGCCTTCGGCGGGCCATGCCCGATCGCATGCGATCGGCCAGGCCATCGACGACCTGGCCTACCAGCAGCACCTCAACCGCCACGACGGCCGCGTGGCCGCGGCGACCCTCACGTCGGCCGGTCTCGTCTTCGCGAAGACGGCGGTGGAAACCTCGGTGCACACGGGGCTGGCGATCGGCGCCGGCAGCGCGAATGCCGCTGGCCTGGTCGCGCACAGCGCGGCAGCCGCGGGCGCGGCCTCTGCGGTCGGCATCGCCGGGGGCTATGTCCTGAGGCCGGCCGCGAGCGTCATGGCGTCGGTGGTGGGCGGGGTGTTCCTGCACCAGTCGCATGTCGAGAAAAAGCGTTTCCGCGCCGACTTTTCGCGGGTGAGCGATTTCCTCGCGGGCGTGGATGCGCGGCGCCTGGGAAGGGACGCGCAGCGCTACCACGACTTCCTGAAGACCAAGTTCGACCAGCGCAAGCGTTTCGTGAACGGCTTCAACAACTGGAACAAGGGCTTCGTCATCGGCGGCGTGACCTACACCGCCAGCACGGCCGCCAAAGTGGGCCTCGGCATTGCGGCGATCGCGGGCGCCAGCGTCGCCGGGCCGGTGGGCCTGGCGCTGCTGATCGGTGCGGGGCTGCTGGGCGCCTTGACGATGGGCGTGGGCTCCCACCAGTTCTTCCTGACGCACGGCAAGGTCCGGCGCTACCGGAACTACGAGCGCAGCGACGCCCCGGGCATCGACCGCGCCTTTCTCGCCATGGCCGACCTGTTGCGGGCGGCAGCGCCCCAGCGATTCCATTCGGCGCGCTCCGAGCTGTCTGCGGACTTCCACTCCGCGAGGTCGCAGTCCCTTTCCCGGCCAGAGGACGATTTCCACTCCGCCCGCTCGCACTTCGCGTTGGATCCGATGCCGGGCGGGGCCGCACTGTTCGCGGAGATGGACGAAGACTTCCATTCTGCCCGGTCCACCCTCGGGCCGGCGGCCTCCGGCGGCGCATGGCCGGCCATCGGGCGCGTGTCGGAAATCCAGCCCGTGGCCGAAGTGCCCGCGGTGGCCGAAGCGGCCGAAGCGGCCACCGCACCCGCAGGCGAGGCGGAGCCGGTCGGATTCCTGCTGCGCAGCGCACTCTACGCCGCCACCGATGGCCAGGAGCGAGCCCTGGGCGGGTTCCTGCGGCAAGCGGCCGAACAGATGAACCGGCACTACCGCGACAAGGGCCGCTCCACCGACGAGGCGCCTCCCCCGGCTTCTTCCCGCAGGCATTCCAGGGGCCGCGAGGCCAAGGCCCTGTGGCGGGGCGGCGTGGCGTACGGCAAATCCCTGCTGACGGGCCACAAGCCCAGCGAGGCCCGCCAGCAGGCCCGCCAAGCCTACACGGACCGCACGGACCGGCTCAATCGCACGGCACTCACCCAATGGCTCGACACCCCCGGCTCCGGACAGGCGCAGCTGGACTACATGCGCAGCGTGGTCGAACTCCAGAAGGCCTACCTGGAGGCCAAACTGGCCGCGCGCCAGCCCCTGCAGGCCCTGGAGGATGCGCTGGCCCGCGCGGACGAAACCCCGGCGGCCGGCGCGCCGGAGCGGCCCGCCGGCCGCCGCCGCCGCAAGGCCGCGAAGAAGGCCGGGCCACCCATGACCCCGGCCCACCTCGCCGCGGAACTCCGCAAGGCCCGCGCCGACGATGAAGCGCGGCTCGCGCGGCTGACCGCATTGCACGCCAGCCTGGGCGGCAACGCGGCGTCCGGGCCCGGCGCTTCGCTGCGCCTGCAGTCGTTGCGGCAGGATTTCCTGCTGTGCGAAACCGGCACGGCCCATCCCGCGCAGGATACGGCCCGGGAATTCGCCCGCCATTGCCTGGAACATGCGCGCGAGCATGCCACCGCGGTGAGGGGCACCCTCCTGGCCACCGAAATGCAGGCCGCCCGCGTGCGCGAAAGGGCGGCCGCGTCGCAGGCCCACCCGGCCCCGTGAGTGCCGCGTCCTTCCCCCCCCCTGGCGGGGACGGCGGGGTGGAAAGGCGCGGCCGGAGGGCCGCGCTCAGGCGGGCGTGCCGCGGAACCGCAGGGCCGCCTGCCGGCTCACCTCGCCCAGCAGCTGCTCGTCGCGCTGCCGGTCGCGCAGCCACCGCGCGTCGTTCTGGCCGGCCGCGGCCTCGCTGCGCAGCAGGTGCAGCGCGCCCGAGGCACCCGTCACCGCCGCGTGGCGCGCGATGTGGTCGATGGTCTGCAGGATGTGGTCGCGCAGCGGCATGTGTTCGCCCGTGGCCGGGTCCACGTAGACCGCCTGCATGCCGAAGCGGCAGGCCTGGAAGCGGTTGTAGGTGTAGACGAGGTAGTCGTCCTCGGTGGGGATGAACGGCTGCTCGGCCAGGAACCAGGCGCCCAGCGCCTGCACGTAGCCCGAGAGCGCGGCGGCGCGCTCGATGGTGAGCGGGGTGTCGAAGACGCGGATCTCGATCGTGCCGAACTCCGGCTTGGGGCGGATGTCCCAGTAGAAATCCTTCATGCTCTTGACCACGCCGGTGCGCGTCATCTTGTCGAAGTACGCCTCGAAGTCGTTCCAGGTGAGCACCATCGGCGCGCGGCCGGAGAGCGGGAACGCGAACACTGAATTGAGGCGCGCCGAATCGAAGGCCGTGTCCTGCCCCTGCACGTAGGGACTGGAGGCCGACATCGCGATGAAGTGCGGGATGTAGCGCGACATGCGGTGCAGCATCAGAAGCGCCTCGTCGGCGCTGGGGCAGCCGATGTGCACGTGCTGGCCGAAGATCGTGAACTGCTTGGAGAGGTAGCCGTAGAGCTGCGACAGCTCCTGGAAGCGGGGCTTGTCGTAGATGCGGCGCTCGTGCCACTGCTGGAAGGGGTGCGTGCCCCCGCCGGCCACGGCGATGTTGAGCTTGTCCGCGCTGCGCACGAGCGCGTCGCGGATCTGCGTGAGCTGGCCCAGCACCTCGCTGCTCGAATGGCAGACGCCCGTCGAGATCTCGATCATGCTGTTGGTCATCTCGGGCACCACGCTGCCGGGCAGCGGGTGCTTCTCCATGAGGCGCAGCATGTCCTCGGCGTAGGGCGCGAGGTCGTAGTTGTGCGTGTTGACGAGCTGCAGCTCCAGCTCGACGCCGAGCGTCAGCGGCTCGGAATGGTGGAATGCTTCCAGGCTCATGGCTGCTGCTCCCGCTCTGCGTTGGCGGCGCGCGTGGCCGGCGCCCAGGGTTTCGAACTCTCTCCGGCGCGGTAGATGGCGACCGTGGCGATGACGGCGCCCAGCACTTCCATGAGCAGGATGGTGGGCAGCGCGATGCGGGCGATCAGCTGGCCGGTGGCGGCCGAGGCCACCACGAACTGCGAGGCGATCAGCAATGCGATGGAGGACATCGGCGTCATCGCGCAGCCCACCCAGAGGGCCTGGCGCCAGCTCGCGCCGCTGCCCACGTTGCCCAGGGCCACGCCCAGGGCCTTGGCGACGAGGCGCACCACGATCAGGGCCAGCACCACGCCCACCACCGGGCCGCTCCAGTCGGCCTGCGCCGCCACGGTGGAGACCAGCACGAACATCAGCATGGTGAGCAGCGAGGCCGCCGTGCCGAGCTGGCGCGGCCAGGCCCAGGGGCGCGGATTGAGCTGCTTGAGCAGCATGCCGGCGAGCAGCGCCGCCAGCGGGGCCGAGCCGCCCATGTGCGCCGCCACCGCCGTGCCGGCGGCGATCAGCGTGAGCAGCAGGAAGGTGGTGTTCTCGCTCGTCGGGCTCATGAAGCGCAGCGCCATGCGCAGCACCAGCGCGAGCACCGCGCCCACGATGATGGACACGCCCAGCACCACCATCACGGGATAGACCGTGTCCATGACGCCCGCGGCCGGCCGGTTGATCAGCTCCGCCGTCGCGCTGCCCAGCGTGAGCGCGTAGAGGGTGGAGAGCGTGGCCAGCACGATGGCGCGGTCGGTCACCGGCCCGGCCGCGCGGGTGTCGGCCACCACGCGCGTCAGCACGGCCGGCGAGGCGGCCAGGGCCACGAGCGCCAGCGGCCCGGCGGCGCGCGGCGGCACGTCCAGCCACAGCATCGCGTAGTACACCGCGAAATAGGTGAGGGCCGATTCCATGATGCTCTGCGCGAGCACCATCGGGTTGTGGCGGAACCAGCGCAGCGGAATGCGTCCGCCGGCCTCGAACAGCACGATCGCGATGCCGAGCTCGAGCAGGAAGAGGCTGATGCCCTGCAGCGGCCAGACCGCGCCGCTGAAGCCCAGCAGGCCCGCGAAGGTGCCCACGAGCGTGTAGCCCACGACCTTCGGCAGGCCGATGTGGCGCTGGAACAGGTAGCCCGAGACCGCGGCCACCGCCAGCAGCAGCGACCACTGGACCGTGGGCAGCCCGGCCGATGGGCGCAGCCACTGCGCCCAGAAACCCATGATTTCATCCATTGTTGTAATCCTTCGCGTCGCGCGGGCGTTCGCCCGCACCCCGCCCGATCCGCGCGAAGGCCCGCGCGTCCCCCGGCCGGGGCCGACCGAATGTACCTGCTGATCCCGGGCCGCTCCTGTAGGACGGGCACTTCCCGCGAAGGGATATCAGCCGGCGCTCCGCGGCACGAAGAACTGCAGCGGCGCGCGGCGCAGGCGGGCCCGCAGCGCGGCGCCCAGGCGCGCCCGTTCCACGCGCGTGACGCTGTGCGCGCGCAGCGCCAGGCGGAAGGCGAGATAGAAGCTCACGGTCACGTTCAGCGCGCCGATGAACGGGATGGTCGCGGCGGCCCACCAGAAGGCGGGCTGGTGCAGCGCGGACATGCCGAGCGAGGTGAGCGCCGCGCCGAGCTGGCCGGTGGACAGCGTCACGTGCCGCACGTCCAGCCCCAGGCCGAAGAAGCCCGCGAACGCGGGCACCAGCCCGAGCATGAAGCCCAGCGACACGTTCGCGGCGAAGCCCGAGAGGTTGGTGCGCCAGAACACGGCCCAGCGGGCCGCGCGGTCCCGACCCAGCAGCGCCGTGATGCGGGGGTTGTACTGCAGCGCCGAGTCGAGCCGCTGCAGCACGAACCAGTTCTCGGCCCAGCCCGCGATGATGCTGGAGGCGAACAGCAGCACGCCGGTGAACGCCGCGTACAGCAGCGAGGGGCCGGCCAGCTGCAGCGAATCCAGCACGTGCCGCGCCTCCGCCCGGCTGATGGCCGGCACGCCCGTGGCCCAGGCGATGGCCAGCGTGAGCCCGGCCACGGCCGGGAAGACGACCAGCACGTTGCCCAGGATGGCGGCCACCTGCGAGCGCACGAGGTGCGTGACCTCGTCCACGAAGGACTCCACCGCCTCCGGCGTCTGCAGCTCCTTGAGCTTCGCGGCCATGGCCGGCGCGGTCATCGCGGGCTGCTTGGTGGCGACCGTGCAGTGCAGCAGCATGATCAGCACGAAGCTCACCGCATAGTTCACCCCGGCCCAGAAGCCGCCCCAGAACGAGGACAGCGCCAGCGCCACGATGCCGAACTTCATGAGCGTGGTGAACGCCATCACGAAGCCGCCGCCGGCCGCCTTGGCGACCATCGCGCGGTATTCCGCGCCGGTGCGGGTGATGTAGTGCTGGCCGGTCTCGGCACTGCGCTCGGCGACCTTCGCGGCCAGCAGCGACGAGTTGGAGGCGATCAGCGCGCGCAGGCTGCGCCGCTCGCGGCCCACGGTCACGAGCCGCGCCATGAGCCGTGCGGCGCTCGTGGCCGGCTCGGGGGAGAGCAGGCAGTCCAGCAGGTCGCGCACGCGCAGGATGCGCTCGCGCAGCTGCCGCAGCCGGAACACGAGCCCGACCGAGATGCCGTTGTCCTCGAAATGCGAATACACGGTGGCCGCGGCGGCGCGGCAGGCCTCCAGCCGCTCGCGCAGCCGCAGCACCGCCTCGTCGAGGCGGTCGGTGGTGCGCAGCTGGTGCAGCACCTCGACCCGCAGGCTCTCGACGTCGCGGATCAGGGCGTGGAACGGCTGCGCGTCGCGCGCGGATTCGCTCATGCGCAGGCGCAGCTCGGGCGCGAAGCCGGTCGAGAGGATCTGCCCCGCGCAGTAGGTAATGGCGTCCAGCAGCGACTGCTGCCAGCGCGTGGCGCCGCCGCCCTCCGTGGCCGGCACCAGCACGGCCAGCAGGCGCTCGAGCAGGGGCTCTTCGAGCGCGGCCAGCCAGAGCGCGTCGAAGGCGTCGGGCAGCGCCAGCATGAAGAGTTCGGAGGCGTCGATCGTCTCCGGACTGCCGGGCAGCAGCTTGTAGCGCAGCCGTTCGGCCACCTCGCTCGCGAGCGCCGTGCGCGGCGCGAACCCGAAATCGGCCAGCAGCGTGGTGATGTCCACCGTGCCCACCAGGGTGCCCCACCAGGCCTGCAGGCGGGCGCGGGCCTCGGCATCGCTCTCGGCCGCTTCGACGAAGCGCTGCACGCGGGAGACCGCGTCTTCGACCGAGCGGCGGTCGCCGCGGATCCAGGCGAGGCATTCGATGAGCCACAGGTGCCGCCGGGCGAGCGGCGCCGCCGGATCGAGGGCCGCGAGCAGGGTGCCGGGCTGTGGCGGCGGGATGCGCCGGCTCAATGCAGCACCCGGCCGGACAGGGGCGTGGCGCCGGGCGTGTTGCCGGAAAGGGCTTCGAGCACGAAGAGCGGCACGGGGCAGTCGAAGCGCTCGCCATCCTCCGCCACGCAGAAGTAGCTGCCGTGCATGCTGCCGCTGGGCGTGCGCAGCCGGCAGCCGCTGGTGTACTGGAAGGCCTCGCCCGGACGCAGCAGCGGCTGCTGGCCGACCACGCCCAGACCCTTGACCTCTTCGGTGTGGCCCCGCGCATCGCTGATCGTCCAGTGCCGTGCGATGAGCTGCGCGGGCACGTCGCCGGTGTTCGTCACGGTGATCGTGTAGGCGAAGCTGTAGACGCCGTCCTCGGGCGCGGACTGGTCGGGAAGGTATTCGGGCAGGACTTCGGCCTGGAACTGGTACTTCGGCATGGGCGCGATATTAGAGGGTTCGCGGCCGGACGGCTCGGCCGTTGCGTCGGCGCAGGGGCCGGCCCGTCGCAGGACGGTGGCTGCGGCGCTGCCGCTGCTGCGACAATCCGGGCATGACCCGCCAATTCCGCATCGCCCCCTCGATCCTGTCCGCCGATTTCGCCCGCCTGGGCGAGGAAGTGAAGAATGTCATCGCCTCCGGCGCCGACTGGGTTCACTTCGACGTGATGGACAACCACTACGTGCCCAACCTCACCTTCGGACCGATGGTGTGCCAGGCGCTCAAGCCCCATGCGGTCACGCAGGACGGCCGCCCCGTGCCGATCGACGTGCACCTGATGGTGCAGCCCGTGGACGCCCTGGCCGCGGCCTTCGCCGAGGCCGGCGCCGACTACATCAGCTTCCACCCGGATGCGTCCGCGCACGTGCACCGCAGCATCCAGGCCATCACCTCCAAGGGCATCAAGGCCGGGGTGGTGTTCAATCCGGCCTCGCCGATCGACGTGCTGGACTGGGTGATCGACGACATCGACCTGATCCTCGTGATGAGCGTGAACCCGGGGTTCGGCGGGCAGAGCTTCATCGATTCCGCCCTGCGCAAGGTGGAGATGCTTCGGCGGCGCATCGACGCCTGCGGCAAGGACATCCGCCTGGAGGTGGACGGCGGCATCAAGGTGGACAACATCCGCCGCGTGGCGGATGCGGGCGCCGACACGTTCGTGGCGGGCAGCGCGATCTTCGGCAAGCCCGACTACCGCGCCGTGATCGACGCGATGCGCGCGCAGCTCGCCTGAGCGCGCGCCGCACCCGGACCGCGAGGGCGGCCCGGCGTGCTGCCGCCAGCTTACTGCTGGGGCATCGGCTGGGGCGCGGGCTGCGTCATCGGCTGGGGCATGGGAGCCGGCGGAGCCATGGGCGCGCCCGGCTTCGGATGCGGATGGGGCTTGCCGTGCGGATGCGGCTTGCCATGGGGCGCCGGCATCGTCTGCGGCTGCATGCCGCCCTGGGGAGGCATGGCGTTGCCGCGGGGCGCGGGCATGGCGCCTGCGCCGGGCTGCGGGGGCACGGGCACCTGCGTGGTGGCTTCCATCAGGATGCCGCCGCCGGCCACGGAGCCGTCCTGCGTACCGGAGCGCACGCGCGCCATGCAGGCGTCGCGGTCCACCGGCGTCTTGAACACTTCGCAGCGCTGCAGGGCGTTGCGCTCATAGCCATTCGCGGCCGTCTCCTGCGACGTGAGCTGGCCCGAACGGGCGGCCTGCAGCGCGGCGCCGGCTTCCTTCAGGCAGGTTTCCCGACCCTGGACCGGGTTGCCGGTCATGCAGGCCTGGCGGTCCTGCTGGTAGCGCTCACGGGCGGCGGCGTCCGCGGGGGCGGCCTGGGCGGCGGCACAGGCCGCGAGCAGACAGGCGGCGGACAGGATGCGGGGAGCGAGGGCGAAGCGATTGGGCATATCAGGAACCTCCAATGTGTCGGTGGTGCCATCCGCGGCGGGACGGCGGGGGTCACAGCTTTCGCGGCATGCGGCGAAAACGGTCGAGCCAGCGTAGCCGGTACGGTGCCCGGGCCGTGTCGGACGGGCCAGACAATCGCTGTGGCCGATGCCCCACGGCCTACACTCGGTCGCAGGGCCGGTGCGGCGCGGCGTGGGCTGCCGGCGCACGCCCGGCGGACAATCGATCTGGAATGTGAAGGATGGACATGGCGGACTCTTCCCCGGCGGCGCTGGTCGCGCACGCCGACGCGGCGATCGTGGACCTGGACGGCACCATGGTGGACACCCTGGGCGACTTCGCCGAGGCGCTGCGGCGCATGCTGGATGAATTGGGCCTGCCGGGCATCGCCGCGGCGGAGATCGAGCGCATGGTCGGCAAGGGCACGGAGCACCTGCTGCGCTCGGTGCTCGCGCACGTGCTGCAGCCCCTGGAGCCGGAGCGCCTGGCCGCGGCGGTGGAGTCGCACTATCCCGCGGCCTGGTCCGCGTACGAGCGGCACTACCTGGACATCAACGGCCGCCATTCGCGGGTGTATGCCGGCGTGGAAGAGGGCCTGCGGGCGCTGCGCGGCGCCGGGCTGCGGCTCGCCTGCGTCACCAACAAGCCCACGGCCTTCGCCGTGCCGCTGCTGCGGGCCAAGGGGCTGGACGGCTTTTTCGACCATGTCTTCGGCGGCGACGCCTTCGAGCGCAAGAAGCCCGATCCGCTGCCGCTGCGCAAGGCCTGCGAGGCGCTGGGCACGCAGCCCGCGCGCACGCTGGCGATCGGCGATTCTGTCAACGACGCGGCCGCGGCGCGCGCCGCGGGCTGCCCGGTGGTGCTGGTGACCTACGGCTACAACCATGGCCAGCCCGCCCGCGAGGTGCCGGCGGACGCGCACGTCGACAGTCTTGAGGAGCTCTGCGCGGCGGCCTGAGCGCAACGGCGGCGCGGGCCTGCTCCCGCCGAGCGCCAGCGGTCAGCCGGCGCGGCCCAGCAGGGCGTCCTTCAGTTTCCAGTCGGCGGGCCGCGGGCCCAGCCAGATGCCCATCAGTGCATCGAAAAAGCCGGCCTCGCGGAACGGTTCGCCCTGCGGCAGGCCCTTCACGGTGATGACCGTGCCGGTGCCCGGCAGCCAGTCGACGGTGATCTGGTCGCCCGGCGCGAGCCGGCGGGTCGCCGCGAACAGCTCGCCCATGCGCAGCACGGCAGGCACGATCTGCGAGAACGCCGCCTTGTCGAGGTTGTCTTCGATGCCGCGGGTGAACAGCGTGCCGAGTTCCGCCGAATCGATGGCGCGCAGCATCGTGATCGACAGCCGCTTGGGGCCCGGCAGCGCCGCCACGCCCTGGGGCGTGTCCGCCCGGGCGGGGAGGTAGAGGCCCGCGGCGTAGACCTGGAAGACCGCCTTGTAGCGCACGCCCGCGCCGTTGAGCACCAGGTCCGAGCCCGCGAGCGCGGCCCGGGGCGCGTAGGCCACCCCGGCCACCGTGACGGCGGGCTGGGCGGCCACGGGTACGCCGCTCCCGAGGAGGAGCATGGCGAGTACCCAGCCGATGCCGCGTTGCCGGAATGTCATTGGAGGATCCAAAAAAAGAACGACCGTTCTTTTTTATTTTCGGTGCGGCCCCCGGCGGACGCAACAGGGTTTTCGCGCAGGGCGCTTTGCTACACTTTGCGCCATGTTCATTCACCACGTGGTCATCACAGGTCGCAGCGGCCGGGGAGCCTGGCCCTGGCGCAAGCCTGCCGCATCGAACCGCTGACCGCACCCGGGCGTCTGGCCCCGGCGTGCCCCTCGCGGCCCCTGCGGGGCCGAATGCAATGAACCTGGCGCGGCAGCCGAACGTGGCACCGCCCGCGGCGCGCCGGCCGACCTGGAGCGACCTCCCGTGATCACCGAACTCGAATTCAAAAGCCTGGCCGGCGACGGCTACAACCGCATTCCGCTCATCGCGGAGGCGTTCGCGGACCTGGAAACCCCCCTGTCCCTCTACCTCAAGCTCGCCCATGCGCGCGACGGCGGGCGCCACAGCTTCCTGCTCGAATCCGTGGTGGGCGGCGAGCGCTTCGGGCGCTACAGCTTCATCGGACTGCCGGCACGCACGCTGCTGCGCGCGAGCGGTTTCGGCGCCGAGGCCCGCACCGAGGTGGTGACCGACGGACAGGTGGTGGAAACCGGCCGGGGCAATCCTCTGGATTTCATCGCCGAGTACCAGAAGCGCTTCAAGGTGGCGCTGCGCCCGGGCCTGCCGCGCTTCTGCGGCGGGCTGGCCGGCTACTTCGGCTACGACGCGGTGCGCCACATCGAGAAGAAGCTCGAGGCGAGCTGCCCGCCCGACGCGCTGGGCATGCCCGACATCCTGCTGCTGCAGTGCGAGGAGGTGGCCGTCATCGACAACCTCTCGGGCAAGCTCTACCTGATCGTGTATGCCGATCCGGCCCAGCCCGAGGCGTATTCGCGCGGCAAGAAGCGGCTGCGCGAACTCAAGGAGCAGCTCAAGTACTCGGTCGCCGCGCCGCAGGTCAAGCCCACCGAGAGCCATCCGCCGCAGCGCGATTTCTCGAAGGCCGACTACCTCGCCGCCGTCGGCCGCGCCAAGGAGCTGATCGCCGCGGGCGATTTCATGCAGGTGCAGATCGGCCAGCGCATCCACAAGCGCTACACCGAGTCGCCGCTGTCGCTCTACCGCGCGCTGCGCTCGCTGAACCCGTCGCCCTACATGTACTACTACCACTTCGGCGACTGCCATGTGGTGGGCGCGAGCCCGGAGATCCTCGTGCGGCAGGAGCGCACGGACGACGGGCAGAAGATCACCATCCGGCCGCTGGCCGGCACGCGCCCGCGCGGCGCCACGCCGGAGGCCGACAAGGCGGCCGAGGTCGAACTGGTGAACGACCCGAAGGAGCGCGCCGAGCACGTGATGCTGATCGACCTCGCGCGCAACGACATCGGCCGCATCGCCCGCACCGGCTCGGTGAAGGTGACCGAGGCCTTCGTGGTCGAGCGCTACAGCCACGTCATGCACATCGTGAGCAACGTCGAGGGCCTGCTGAACGACGGCATGACCAGCATGGACGTGCTCAAGGCCACGTTCCCGGCCGGCACGCTGACCGGCGCGCCGAAGGTGCACGCGATGGAGCTGATCGACCAGCTCGAACCCACCAAGCGCGGCCTCTACGGCGGCGCCTGCGGCTACCTGAGCTATGCCGGCGACATGGACGTGGCCATCGCCATCCGCACGGGCATCGTGAAGGACGGCACCCTCTACGTGCAGGCGGCGGCCGGCGTGGTGGCCGACTCCGTGCCCGAGCTGGAGTGGAAGGAAACCGAACACAAGGCCCGCGCCCTGCTGCGCGCGGCCGAACTCGTCGAAGAAGGACTGGAATGACCCGCGCGATTGAGAAGACCCAGAGTTGCGCCAGCATGGCCGAGGTGCGCGAGCGCATCGATGCGCTCGACGACATCCTGGTGCCGCTGCTGGTGGAGCGCGGCGGCTACATGACCCAGGCGGCGCGCAACAAGCGCGAGGCCTCGCAGGTGCGCGACGAAGGCCGCATCGAGTTCATCGTGCGGCGCGTGCGCGAGCGCGCGCTGGCCGAGGGGGGCGAGCCCGACGTGATCGAGGCGATCTACCGCGGCATGATGGAGGCGTACATCGCCTACGAGCACCGCGAGTTCGCGCGCCTGGAGGCAGCGGGCGAGAAGGGTGCCGTGGGGCGCGGCGAGCCGCCCGCCCGGTAGCACGGCCCGCTCACCGCCCCGGGCGCGGGCCTGCCGCTGCGGTCAGACCCGCGCGGACGACAGCTTGAAGGCGTTGGAGAGCGTGGAACGGTTGGAGATGCCCCAGCGCGAGGCCACTTCCAGCATGTGCACGCGGCCGCCCGTGGCGCTGGCTTCCTCCATTTCCCCCTCGATGCGGCGCACGCGCTCGCGCCGGATCAGTTCCGCCGGCGTCATGCCGAGGTGGTTGCGGAAAGCCAGTTGCAGCGCGCGCTCGGTGACGCCGAGCCGGCCCGCGATCTCGCGCACCGACAGGCTGGCGTCCTGCAGGTGCTCGATGATGTAGCGGTAGGCGGCGCGGTAGCGCGGGGGCAGGCGCAGGCCCACCGTGTCCTGGGGCGCGCTGCCGCCGGCGGGCGCATCCCCGCGCTGCGCCGCCTGGTGGACGACGCGCATGGTCTGGGCGACATGGCGCTTGTAGAAGCGCAGGGATTCCCCCAGCCGCCCTTCGCTCATGTGGATCTTCGACAGGCAGTACTGGATGTCGGACGCCAGGGGATGGTGCTCGATCTCGCGCTCGCTGCCGGCCAGCGGCAGGATCATTTCGCGCGCCGCGGGCACGGCCCGGACCGCCAGCAGGGCCAGGCCGCCTTCGACGCGGGCCTCGCCGTCGATCCCCGCCAGGCCGTGCTGGCGCAGCCAGCGCGAGAAGGCGGCCACCGCTTCCTGGCGGGCCGTCGCGGGGCAGGCCTGCAGTCCGATCAGGTGGCCCAGGCGCGCGCGCAGCAGCGCGGGCGTGGCGGCATCCGACTCCAGCGCCCGCAACTGGGCGAGCAGGGCGTCGGCGGGCAGCCGGTCGCGGCCCAGTTCCCGGGCGGGCTCGGCGAACGCATGGTCGGAGAGTTCGTCGGCATGCAGCAGTTCGGCGTGCGCCAGGATCTCGAGCCGCACGGCCTGGGCATGGCCCGCGAGTCCTGCCGTGTCCGGTGCGTCGCAGAGCGACTGCGCCCGGTGCGCCACGACCAGCGCGGCGGCATGCTGCCCCTGCGCCTGGAGCGACAGTGCCAGGCCGCAGCAGGCCTCGACGCGCAGCGGGGCGGGGGATTCGTGGTCGTTGGCCACGATCGCCCAGCAGGCCGCGGCGCGGGCGGGCTTGCGCAGGTGCTGGAACATCCAGGCCTGGTCCAGGGCCGAATGCCAGCGCACCGTGCTGCGCGAGACCGCGTCGTAGCACTTGAGCTGCTGATGGAACACGTCGGCCGCGATCTCCTCCTGGCCGATCAGCAGCAGGATGCGGCCGAGCAGGGCCCCTTCCTCCACGCTGGCGGCGTCGCGCGCCTGGCCGCGCTCCAGCCGGCGGCGGCCCGTCGCCGCGGCCTCCTTGATCTGCAGGTTCTGCAGCATCTGGGCCAAGGCCGGTGCGCCCTGGCCGATGCGCTGGCACGAGAGAGAGAGCAGAGAGATGAGCATGGTGTCGTCGCGGCCCCCGCCGCGCCCCTGTGTTGAATGACGGGTCCATGCTAGGAACGGGGGGCTGGCGAAAGCTCACGCAGATGGTGCGAAATCCTCAAATTTGCGCACTTCCGCGGTTTTCGGGCGAGGCGATGAAGGGCGCAGCACCGGGCGCGGCGGGGCGATCCTGCCAGCCCGGCGCGGTGCATTTACCTGGAAGGAGACCGCGACTTTCCGTGGGCCGGCACTCTCCGGACCGAGCGCCTATTAACAA
Organism: Acidovorax sp. PRC11; assembly: GCF_031844105.1. NCBI lineage: Bacteria > Pseudomonadati > Pseudomonadota > Betaproteobacteria > Burkholderiales > Comamonadaceae > Acidovorax > Acidovorax sp. PRC11. The sequence continues at coordinate 110,732 of NZ_JAUZUQ010000014.1, forward strand.
ACAGTTGCATACAGGGAAGGTCTGATGCAATTGAAGGAACAAATTGACTATTTCTATCGATGCGGGACCACCGATTGCCACACAGAACTCGACCGGAATGGATAAGCTTTGAATCAGATGCCACTCACGCACGGCTGTCTGCAGGGAAAGGGATTCCTGCAACGGTCCGGTGGCATCCACAGGGCTCTCGAAGCGCTGTCCAGATCAATGAAAACGTTGCGTATGGGGAACTTTCATGCAAGTCGCTTTGCTCTCACGCCGGCCCGTGGTGAACACATTCCTCGTGGACATGCTGAACCGGGGAGGCATCGAGGCCGTGTCGCAGATCAGCATCACCGCCTTCCGCCAGCAGGCACGGGCGCAGCCGCCGGACGCGGTGATCCTGGAGGATGCCGGCGGCACGCTCGCCGAGGATCTGGGCCTGATCCGCAGCTGCATCTCGTCCCAGGTGCCGGTGCTGGTGGCGGGCTCGGAACTGCAGGCGGGCTTCGGCATGGCGCTCGCCTGCGGTGCGGTGGATTACATCAACCTCTCCCGCATCGGCCACGATGAGCTCAAGGCCCGCATCCGGGGCCACGTGGAAGCCTTCGCACAGGAGGCCGCGTGCGCCATCGCGCTGGACGGCTGCGAACTCGATCCGGCCCGCCAGTGCCTGGTGCACCGCGGCACCGTCGTCGAACTCACCCACCGCGAGTGCGAGCTGGCCTGGCTGCTGTTCTCGCGGCCGAACCAGGTCGTCTCGTCGCCGACCATCGTGGCGCGGGTGTGGGGGCGTTCGGTGGAGTCCAATAAGCGCACGCTGGAGCAGCACGTCTACAGGCTGCGCACGAAACTGCGGGAATGCGGCTGCGGCCTGCGCGTGCAGGCGGCGTACGGGCGGGGCTATCGCCTGCTCGCCTCCACGGTCGAGGCCGCCGGCCCGGTCCACGTGCCGGTGAGCACGCCGGCACGGCGCGTGTATGCGGCGCCGCCGATGGCGGCCCTTCCGTCGATGCCGCCGCTGGCCAGCTGAACGGCGGCGGTGCGCGGCTCCCGGGCGCACCGCCGGCGTGCCGGCGCACCCTGCGGCCTGCGCAAGCCGCCCCGGATCAGACCTTGATCCACAGATAGTCGCCGGAGCAGATGCCCAGGAAGGCCTCCTCGTGGGAGGCCAGGATGTTGTCTCCCCAGTACCGTCCGTGCTCCGCGTAATGCGTGAGCGTCTCGGCCAGCCAGCCGCCGTTGATGTCGGGCGTCATGGGAACCCGCACGATCAGGATGATGCCGCCCGTGTCGGGGTTGATGCCCGCCTGGGCCTGGTCCTGGGCATAGACGGTGAGGTTGGCCTCCAGCAGCAGCCGGTACACGGTGAGCGTGCGCCCCGGGGTGACGATGCCGAAATGGAAGTTGATGTACATGGCGGCCACGTCGTTCTCGTAGTGCGTGAGCTGCACCTCGAAGCCCTCCACCTCGACCCAGCCGCGGTCCAGCACGGCGCCCGGGTCGGGCAGGTCGATGGCGGCGCACAGTTCGGTGACGAGCTGCTCGTACTGCTGGTAGCTCATGCGCGGGGCCCGGTGTCGGGTACCAGCCAGGCGGAGCCCCCGTCCAGCCGTTCCGCGGCCAGCCGGCGCTGCTCCCGGGTCCTCGGGCGGCTGCAGTTCAGCAATTGCAGCGGCAGCAGCGCGAAGCGGTCCGAGGGCATCTCCACACCCTGCAGCCCCGCGCGCAGCAGCGCTTCCTTCACCTTGGCCACGGAGGACAGCGCTTCCTCGCCATGCTGCTCGCCCAGGTATTTCGCGATGCGCGCGAGCAGCATGGCCTGCACCGGGTGGCCGACGCCGTGCCTGGCCCACACGATCTCCGCGAGCGTCGATACGAGGGTGTCGGCCCGCTCCTGCGGGTCCGGGCTGGAGAGCCCCGCCTCGAACCGGTCGAGCACCGCCTGCATCTGCTGCAGCCGCTGCGACGCGCCCGCGGGTTCCCGCCCGGCGCCCTCGCCACCGCCCTGGCCCGGCTGGCGGCCCCCGGATCGCCCTTCCGTGCCGGAGTCCCCGCCCCGGGCGTCCTGCGGCGTCGCCTGGCTGCCGGGCTGCAGGAAGATGTCCTCGTCCTGCTCGCCGGGCCCGGCGTCATCATGGCTTCGCGTGAGCCGCTCTTCGCCGCTGCGCTCGCGCGAACTGCGGGAGTCCGCATCCTCTTCGACGCGGGATTCGCTGCGCGCGGTTCTGCCGCTTTCTTCCGCGCGCTCGAAATCGGCCTGGAAATCCAGCGCCGAGTGTGCGCTCTCGGGCGCATGTTCGTTGCCCAGTCCGGGCAGCGCGCTCTGGCGGGGCGGCGGCGAGGGCGGGCGCCCCAGCGTCCTGAAGACGTAGTCGCCCCAGCGGCCCTGCAGTGCGGCGCGCTGCCGGTCATGCACTCCTTCCTGGATCTGCTGCTCGTTCAGGTGTTCGCGCTTGATGAGCTGCTGGAGCAGCTGGCGGGTGCGCTGCTGGCGCAGCCGCAGCACGCTGAAGAGGCCCGGAATCATGGCGCGAAGACCGCCGTGAGAAGCCGCTGTGAGAACTGCAGCACCGTGCCGCCCACCCAAGGCGCGGTCGCGGCGACGGTCACCGTCACGCAGATGAGCTTGATGCCCTGCGAGATCGACTGGTCCTGCACGGAGGTGACGGCCTGCACGAGGGCCACGAGCAGGCCGACGATGGCCGCCACGGCCACGGCGGGCAGCGACAGCACGAGGCACAGCATGAGCGCCTCGGAGGTGAGCTGGATGACGTTGTCGTAGTTCATGGCGCTCCGCGCGGTCAGCGGTAGGTCATCACCAGCCCGTGCATCACCTGCGACCAGCCGTCGAGCATGACGAACAGCAGCAGCTTGAAGGGAATGGCGACGTTGGTGGGCGAGACCTGGGAGAGGCCCATGGCCAGCAGGATGTTGGCGATGACCAGCTCCACGATGATGAAGGCCAGGTACAGCAGGAAGCCGATGCGGAAGGCGGCCGCGAGTTCGGTGAGGAGGAACGCGGGCGCCAGCACGATCAGGTCGTCGGACTGGAGGGCCTGGGCGCGTTCCGGAGGCCAGAGCGCGGTGGCGGATTTCAGGAAGAACGCCTTTTCCTCGGCGGCCGCATGCTTGGCCAGGAAGGCGCGGAACGGCTCGCGCGCGGCCCCGGCGGCCGCCAGCAGCTGCTGCGTGCTCGAACTCTGCGCGGCGGGCGGCAGCATCTGCAGGCGGTCCGAGGCTTCCATGACCACCGGCGACATGACGTAGACGGAGATGATGATGGCGATGCCGTTCAGCACCATGTTGGGAGGAACCTGCTGCACGCCCAGCGCGTTGCGCAGCAGGCCCAGCACCACCACCACCTTGGTGTAGGAAGTGACGATCATGGCGGCGAACGGCAGCACCGCCAGCATCAGCAGCGTGATGCCCAGGGAGACGGGGTCGAGCCCCGGCATCGGGGTCATGGCGCGGCCGATGCGGCGGACGCGGCGATGCCGCCCAGGGCCATGTGCGCGATGCGCACGCCCAGCCGGTTGCCGATCACGACCAGGTGCCCGGTGCCCACCACCTGCTCGTGGCAGACGATGCGCACCACGGCGTCGCGCGCGGGAGCTGCCAGCGGGACGATGGCGCCGGCATCGAGCGCCGCCAGATCGCCGAGGCGGATGCGCGCGGTGTCGATCTCGAACGCGATGGGCACGCTGATGAGGCCGACGTCCGCCAGGAGATGCGGCTCCTGCGGCGCTCCGCCGGCCTGCTGCGGCCCCTCGGCGGCCGCACGGGCCGGGGCCGCGGCGGGCGGGGGCGTGCCCGGCGCATGGGCTTCGCCGGCGCTGACGGCGTGGGCGCGGGGCGCGTCGCGCAGGGTCAGCTCCGAGGCATCGAGATCGAGTTCTGCAAGGATCTGCATGGTGTTTCCCAGTCCGAAGTAGAGATGGCAGGGGCTGCGGTGGCCGCCGGTCACCAGGCCGCAGAGGACGACGTCGCCGGGCGCGAGGGTTCCCAGATCCGCCGGGGCGAGCTGGCGGGTGCCGATGTGCACGCGGCCCGGCAGCCGCAGGCCGGGCAGCGGCGTGCCTCCGGCATCGCCGGCGCGGGCCAGGCAGGCCCGCACCCGCGCCGCGACCTTCGCGTCGAGGGCGCGCAGGCCGATGCGTGCGCGGCCGCACACCCATTCCAGCGGCGCCGAATGCACGGCGGTGTGCACGGCCAGGCCCCTCAGGGCGAGCCCGGGCAGTTCGTCCGCCAGGGCCGCGAGGGGCGCCGCGAGCATGGCTTCCGCCACATCGCGCGCCAGTGCCGGGTCCGCCATGCGCGCCACCATGCCGAGCGCGGGCCAGGACGACAGCGGCACGGAGACCTGCAGGTTTCCATGCATGCACGTGAAGTCCAGCGCGATCGCATCGTGCGGGGCGCCCCCCGCCGCCACCCGGCCCGGCTCGCCCCCGCAGGCCCGGCTCGCCCAGCGCGCAAAGCGCCGGTCGAACGCGATGCGGGCCAGACGCGCTTCGCCGGGGTGCACGGCCGGCAGGCAGTCGGCCAGCGTGGCGGCCGGGGGCGGGGAGGGCGCGAGTGCGGTCACGGCAGTGGCTCCAGATCGATGTCGATGCCGCGCTGCCCGGGGCCCAATGCCTCGAGCTGCGCGCGCAATGGATCGCGATGGAGGGAGATTAGGTGGGCCGCCTCGGGCGAGCCGGTGCGGAACCGAAGGTGCATCGCATAAGGCGAAAGGGACAGCAGGACCTCGCTGTCCGGCAGCACGGCGGGGTCCATCGGCACCGTGACCGACCAGGACTGGAACGCCGGGTCCGCCCGGAAGCAGAGCCACGCGATGCGCTGCACCGTGTCCTGCAGCCAGGCGGGCGCGCCGCCGGGCGGCGAGGCGGTGCCGGCGCCAGGCATGCCGCGGGGGCCGCGCTCCTCCCGCTCACGGCGCGGCTCGCCATCGCCGCGCCGGCCATCGGGTTGCGCCGCGATGCCCGGGGGCGGGACGGGTTCCAGGCGCGGCGCGATGGTGTCCGGCGGTGGCGTCGCGCCCGCCGGCTCCGGATCGAGCCCGGGCAGGAGCGGCCCGGAGGCGCTGCCCTGCGACCGGAACGGACCGCTGGCGGGCGGCCAGGCATCCACCGCGACCCACCCGCCGAAAGGCTCCGGCAACGGGATGGGCCCGGAGGGCAGCGGAGCGATGGCCTCGGGCGTTTCGTCCTCCTCGCCGCGCGCGCAATCCCGGGCACCGGGTTCCGTGCAGGGCCCGACGGTCCATGGGGGGGGCCGCATTCCCGCCAGGCCGGAAGGCGCCGGCATGCCGGATGCGCCGCCCGGCCCGGGGAGCGCCTCGCCGGACAGATGGCGCTGAAAGCGTCCGGCCGCGGCCGCCGCGAACGGGCTGGCCGGGCCCCGGATGCCGGGGGGGGGCCCCCGGCCTGCGGGGTGGGGCCCGTGGCGGCGGCCGGGCGCCGCGGGAGGGAGGGGGTGCGCTCCACGGCCGCGATCCCGCTGCTCAGGCGACGCGGCCGATGGGCCGCAGTTCGATCAGGCTGCCGAGTTCCTGGAAGGAGTAGACGCGCAGCCAGTCCAGCTGGCCTTCGATCATCTTCTTGACATAGCGCCGGATGTCCATCGAGGTGACGAGCGCGATCGCGCCGCCGGAGGCCGCGGGGCCGGCGACGGCGGCGATGCGCTCCGTGATGTCGCGCGCGTCGTCGGGCGACATGGCCAGGTAGTTGCCCGCCGGCGTGGGCTTGATGCAGCCGCGGATCGCCTGTTCGATCTCCGGCGCGAGCAGGATGGCCGAGATGTGCCGCTGCCCGCCGCCGGCCTCGTGCGCCAGGTAGCGGCCCAGGTCGGAGCGCACGTATTCCGTGAGCAGCAGCAGGTCCTTCTCCTTCGGCGCCCAGGTGATCAGGCTCTCGAAGATGCTGCGGATGTTGCGGATCGGCACCTGCTCTTCCAGCAGCCGGCGCAGCACCTCGGCCATGCGCTGCAGCGGCATCACCTTCTGCACCTCGGCCACGAGGCCCGGGTATTCGGGCGTGGCCCGCTCGATGACCCACTGCACCTCCTGCACGCCCATGAACAGGTGCGCGTGGCGGTTCAGCATCTCCACCATCTCCCGGGCGACGACCTGTTCGATCTCCAAGCACGCTCCGGCGCGCTGGCCGGGCGCGAGCGCCGACGGCGCGATCCAGAGCGATTCCGCCATTCCCAGCAGCGGGCCGCCGGGCAGGGCCTGCGCGGCCAGCGGGGACTGCGCATCCAGCAGCAGGAGCATGTCGCCGGGCAACTGCCGCCGGGCCACGGGCACGTCGTTGATGAGGATGTCGAACCGCAGATCCTGCAACGCGTCCGCCACCCACATGGCCGCGCCCGGGAAGGGCAGGCCCAGCCGTGCCTGCAGGCCCTCGCGCTCCTTGTCGACCGCGCGGTCGAGGCGCTCGGCGTCGAGCAGGCGGGCCAGCTCCGCGGACAGCCGGATCGACAGCGGCTTGGCGAATTCGGGCGGGCGGTGCTGGATCGCCGTGCCTTCGCCTTTTCCGCCCTCGCGCAGCAGCGCGGCCATGGGCTTCGAATGGGTCTTGGCCGGGGCCTGGCTGCCGCGCCTGCGCTGGCCCGACAGCCAGTGGCCGCCGCCCACGAGGGCCGCGGCCAGGATGACGAACGGCACGGCGGGAAACCCCGGGATGGCGGCGAAGCCCAGGGTCAGGGCGCCTGCCAGGTACATCGAGCGGGTGTTGCGCGTGAGCTGCTCCGTCATGTCCTCGCCGAGCGAGGTGGGCTTCTTGCGGTGCTCGTCGGCCACGCGGGTGGTCAGGATGCCCGCGGCCATGCAGATGAAGAGCGCGGGGATCTGCGAGACCATGGCATCGCCGATCGACAGCACGGCGAAGCGGTTGGCGGCCTCGCCCGCGGTCATGGCGTGGTACATGATGCCCACGACGATGCCCGCGAGGATGTTGACCAGCGTGATGATCAGGCCCGCGATCGCGTCGCCCTTCACGAACTTCATCGCGCCGTCCATGCCCCCGTGCAGCATGCTCTCCATGCTGAGCCGCGCGCGCTTGGCCTTGGCCTCGTCGGCGGTGAGCAGGCCGGCGCGGAGGTCGGCGTCGATGCTCATCTGCTTGCCGGGCAGCGCGTCGAGCGTGAAGCGCGCCCCGACCTCGGCGACGCGTTCCGAGCCCTTGGCGATCACGATGAACTGCACGATGGTGATCACGAGGAACACCACGATCCCCACCACCAGGTTGCCGCCCACCACGAGCTGGCCGAAGCTCTCGATCAGGTGGCCTGCATCGGCATGCAGCAGGATCGCCTTGGTCGATGCGATGTTGAGCGATAGCCGGAAGAGCGTGGTGAACAGCAGCAGCGAGGGAAAGGTCGAGAGCGAGACCGCGTCCGGGATGAACAGCGTGGTCATCAGCAGCAGCACGCTGACGCTGAGGTTGATCGCCAGCAGGGCATCGATCAGCAGCGTGGGCAGCGGCAGGATCATCAGCGCGATCACGCCGACGAGGAAGGCGGCCATCGTCAGGTCGTTGACGAGGGTGGTGTCGAGTTTCTTGGCCATGGTGCGTCCTCGGTGAGCGGTGGCGGGCAAGGAGGGAAGGGCGTCAATCGGCGGGTGGGGGTTCGCCGCCGAGCCGGTCGAGCTCGGCCACCCAGCGCAGCACGACGGAAACGGCTTCGAAGAGCGCCTCCGGAATGGGCTGGTCCAGCGGCAGCCTGTGCAGCGCCCGCGCGAGCGGCGGGTTGGCGACGATGGGGATGTGGTGCTGCGCGGCCAGGCCGCGGATCACGGCGGCCTCGCGGTCCATGCCCTTGGCGACCACCACGGGCAGCGGCGTGACGCCGCGCGTGTAGCGCAAGGCCACGGCATAGTGCGTGGGGTTGGTGACCACCACGGTGGCGCCCGGCACCCGCTCCTGCGGCGGCGAGGTCGCCATTTCCTCGCGCAGGGACCTCAGGTGCCCCTTGAGGTGGGGATCGCCGTCGTTGTCCTTGTGCTCGCGCTTCACGTCGTCCTTGCTCATGCGCTGGTCGCGCACGAACAGCCACTTCTGCAGGCCGAAGTCCACCGGGCCGATGACCAGGAACACGAGGAAGGCGCAGAAGAAGAGCTTCAGCAGCGCGCTCCAGGCAATCTGCCCGCTGCCCTCGGGCGTGAGGTAGGCGGAGCCCACGAGCAGCGGCAGCAGCCCCATGACGATCTGCCAGAGCACGGTGCCGAGCACCAGCGCCTTGAGGATCGACTTCAGCAGCTCGATGAAGGACCGTGCGTTGAACATCTTCTTGATGCCCTCGGCCGGGTTGAGGCTCTCGAACTTCGGCGCCAGGGGCTCGAAGGTGATCATGAAGCCCACCTGCGGCAGCAGTGCCAGGATGGCGACGAGCACCGAGACGGCGATCATGCCGAAGGCCACCACCATGCCGTCGAGCGCCATCGAGGACAGCAGCGCGAGCATCTGCTGCGTGCCGTGCACCTGCATGCCCTGCTCGATCGCGGTGGCGACGATGCGGCGGATCCGCTCGTAGAGCATGGGGCCGGCGCCGACGAGCACGAGCAGCGCCGCGCCGAGGATGGCCGCCGCGACGAGGTCCTGGCTCTTGGCCGTCTGACCTTTCTTGCGGGCATCCTTGAGTTTCTTGTCTGTGGGCTCTTCGGTCTTTTCCGACATGGTGTGCCATCGGGACAGCGCTCGGGATGCGCGGCTGGGCCAATGTAGGAGCGCGGACCGGCCGCTGGCCGCCATGGCGCGAAGCGCTGCCGGTCCACGCGAAGCGGCGCGCCGCGAGAACGCCTGCCCGCCCGTGCGCAGGGCGGCGGGCGGGTTCGCGTTCCCGCGCCGCGCTTCGGGCGCCGGGCCCGCGCGCCGCGGGGCCCGCCTAGGCTGCTGGCCACAGGGTCGCGGGGTGTCGGCCCGGGAGATACCGTGAGCACGATCAAAGGCCTGCGCACGCTGGTGCGCCTCAAGTCCCGCCGCGCGGAGCAGGCGGAGACGGCATTGCAGCAGGGCATCGCAGCGATGCAGGACGAGGAGGCGGCGCACGCCGGAGTGATGGCCGCCCAGGAGGCCGCGCTGGACGCGGAGCGCACCCGCCGGGACCGCCTGGCCTCCGCCACCGGAGAGGGCCACCGCTTCCTCGGCAACGACGTGGTGGCGCTGCAGATGCTGGTGGACGAGGCGCAGGCGCAGAGCGCCGACGCGCGGCGGCAGGCGGACCAGGCCGCGGCGCGCGTCGAAGCCGCGCGCGGCGAAGTGCAGCGCTGCAGGGCGTCCCTCCACCGGGCGCGGCAGCAGCTGGAGGATGCCCGGGAGCGGCTGCAGCGGGTCCTCGCGGCGGCAGAGCGTGCGCAGGAGGATGCGCAGGACGAGGAGGCCGAGGAAACCGCGGCGGCCCGCATGCTGGCGGCCGCGCGGGAGCTGCGCCGCAGCCGGGTGTCGGCGAAGTCGATGGGGATGGCCGTGGGCTGACGCGCCATGGAAGGCTACATCGACAACGGCCTGGCCCTCTTCCGGATGGCCGTGGATTTCAAGGGCCTGTTCGTCCTGCTCGCGCTGTCCTGCACGCGCTTCTACGCGGCCCTGCTGGTGCTGCCGGCCACCAACGACCAGCTCCTGATGGGGCGGGTGCGCAACGGCATGGTCCTGCTGCTGGGCGCCTTCGTCGCGTGGGGCCAGCCGCCGGACCTGCTCGATGGCACCGGCCCGCTGGCGCTGATCGCGCTCGCGCTCAAGGAGGCGCTCATCGGCATGCTGATCGGCTTCGTCGTCTCCGTCGTTTTCTGGGTGGCCGAGGGCATCGGCATGCTGATCGACAACCAGGCGGGCTACAACAACATCCAGCAGACCAACCCGCTCAGCGGCATGCAGAGCACGCCCGTGGGCAACCTGCTCATGCAGATGGCGATCGTCGGCTTCTACATGCTCGGCGGCATGCTGGTGTTCGTCGGGCTGCTGTTCGACAGCTACGCCTGGTGGCCCCTCACGGGCATGATGCCCAGCGGGGCGGTGCTGGCGGAACGCTTCTTCCCGCAGGAAGTCGCGTCGTACACGCAGGCGATGCTGAAGATCGCCGGCCCTGTGCTGATGACGCTGATGCTCATCGACCTGGGCATGGGTCTTCTCAGCAAGGCCGCGGAAAAGCTCGAGCCCGGCAGCCTGGCGCAGCCGCTCAAGGGGGCGGCGACCATGCTGCTGCTGGTGCTGCTCGTCGGCGTGTTCTTTCACCAGGTGCGCGAGCAGCTCACGCTGCGGCCCGTGGCGCAGCGCCTGGAGCGCATCTTCGCGCCGCGCGAGCCCGGCAGGGCCGAACCGCCGCCGGCGCCCGCGCCGGGCGATACCGGCACGGCGCAGCGCGGCGGCGGCCCGCGCTAGCACGCGGCCCGCGCCTTCGGCCTTTCATGGGGACCGAGGGCTCCGGCGGCCGCCCGCATTCGCATCGGTTGCGCCGTCTTCGCGTGCCGGCCGGCCCGGAACCCGCCGCGCTTTTAACGTGGCATCGCGATCTTCCGGCGCCCTCGGCACCGGCCCCGATTCCCTGCGTGCGGTGGTCCGCCATCGCCCGCACCGCGGCATCCGGCACGGGGCGGCGGGTGCCAGGAGATCGTGTGCTTCATCGCTCGGCTGCGTCGTCGCCCGTTCGGGTTGCGCTACTTCCTTCACTTCACAGGAGTTCATCCATGTCCATTTCTCAGATCCAACTGTCCCGCCCGGGAATCGACCTGTCCCGCCAAGCGTCGGCTGCGCCGGCGGGTGGCGGCGCCGACGATGCCCTCCAGCAGATCGTGCTGCTGGTCATCGAACAGGTCGTGCGTGCGTTGCAGGACAAGCTGGGCGACAAGTCCGGGCCGTCGGGCCCCGGCGGTGCGTCGGGCCCTGGTGCATCGGGCCCTGGTGGGGCATCGGGCGCAGGCGGCCCCGGTGCCGGCAGCGGCGCCGGCTCGGGCCCCGAGGGCGTCCTGCAGCGCTTCGCCGACCTGTTCAAGAGCCTCGGCGAGAGCATCCAGAAGTCGCTCGATGACCAGAAGGCCAACCGCTTCGCCCAGAAACTGGCCGAGGCGCTGGGCTCGGACCCCAAGACGCTGGACAAGCTCGACGACGGCCAGGCCAACGGCAGCTTCAACCAGCTCGCCAAGGACCTCATGAAGGGCCTCGAATCGCTCACCGGCGCATCGCCGGCCGGCGGCGGCACGGGCAGCACGGGCGGTTCCGGGAGCGGCAATGGCGCGGGCAGCGCCGGCCCCGCAGGCAGCACGGGTGGTGCGGGCAATGCCGGTGGTGCGGGCAATGCCGGCGGCCCGGCCGCGACGGGCGGGACCAGCGACGCGAATGGCGGTGGCGCGGACGACGTCGGTGAGCTGGTCAAGCAACTGCTGGAGCTGCTGCTCCACAAGGGGGGACAGAACGGCGGCGAGGGCACTTCGGGTCCGTCGGGCACTTCGGGTACGTCCGGTCCGTCGGGCACGAACGGCGCAGGCGACAAGGGGGGCTCCTCGATCGATCAGCTGATGCAGTTGCTGCAGCAGCTGATCCAGCTGCTCCAGACGGCGCAGAAGGGCAAGGACTCGCAGGGCGGCGGTGCCGGTGGCGGTGCGCCCGCAGCCGGCGGTGCTCCCGCGGGCGGCGCGCCCTCTGGCGCCGCTCCGTCCGGCGCTGCTCCCGCTGGCGGCGGCGCGCCCGCCGGCGCTGGTCCCGCCGCGGGGGATCCGTCCGGCGGTGCCCAGGGCGCGGCGGGCGGCAGCCCGGCCGAACAGATCCAGAAGCTGCTGGACGATGTGTCGAAGGGCGACAACCGTGGCGTGGATGACCTCGCCAAGGGCAACAACGGGCAGGAGCAGATCCAGAAGATCCTCGAAGTGCTGCTGAAGCTGCTCGAGACGCTGGCGGCCAAGAAATCCGGCAACGAAGGCGCCGCCAACGGCGGTGCCGCCGCAACGCAGCCGCCGCCGGTGCAGGACTCTGCCGACTCTTCCCGCGCCTGAGCCGACCACCGCGCGGCACCTCCGCCCGCCCCGTCCGTTCGCGGCGGGGCGGGCGTTTTTCCTGCCGGTACCCGACCCCGCCGTCCATGGCCTTCCGGCAGGCCACGGACGGCGGCTTCGCTTTCTGGGAGGTGGCTTCGTGCGCAGCGGGCCGTGCCGCAACCGCGTCCATAGGATGCATTCCAGTGGCCTGCGCCATGGCCTGCCGGTGCGCGGGCCGTCCGCCGGGCCGTCCCCACCACCACCATCCGATCGACGCGGGAAGCGTATGTCCACCGATATTGCTGAACCACCCGGCGCCCTCGCGCCTCTGCAGAGTTCCCTCTCCCCCGGCCGCCGCGCGTGCGCGGAGGCCGCCGTCCGCAGAATGGGCGCGGACGACACCGCCGCCCGCGCCTTCGCGGCGCACGGCGCCATCCAGGTGGACGGCGTCCTGCTGTCCGTCGCCGCGGCAGCCGGTAACGAGAGCGGGCGCTGGCTGGCCACCGCCCAGATGCCCCGTCCCGACAGCGTCACCCCTTCCCGCTGGAACGAGGCCCTGCTGCTGGCCAACGGGCAGGCCCTCCTGACGGCGCCGTGGATCTTCAGCCTGGATCCGGGCGGCGACGCGCTGCTGCTGATGCCGCTCGACCCCGGGCTGGACGATGCGCGCACGCTGGCGGCGCAGTTCGACGGCATGCTCTCTCTGTGCAAGGCCGTCGCGGAAGGCGCGGAGGCGCTGGCGGAAAGCGCGCTCCCGAGGGGGGCGTCCGCGTGAGCGCCGCGGTCCATGGCCCGGTGCATGGCCGGCCCGCGCCCGTGCAGGAGTTCGACGCATCCCCCCATGCGCAGGGGCTGGTCCGCGATGCCGCGCTGTTGCTGGGCGCCAGCGCGGCGCAGGCCCGCGAGGCCGCGCGCACCGGGCGCTTCGAACTGCAGCAGCTCACCATCGCCGTGGCCGCCGATCCCGGCGAGCAGGCGCTGCTGCTGTCGGTGGACCTGGGCGCGGACTACCTCGCCCAGGCCGACCGCGCCCATGCGGCACTGGCCGCCAACATCCAGCTCTTCGTGGGTGCCGGCGTGGCGTTCGCGCTGGGACTGGCCGGTCCCGTACTGCTGCGGCGCTGGTCGTTGGCCGATGCCGGGTCGCTCGCCGACGCCGTGCGGCAGCTCGGCGCATTCGCCCAGGCGTTCGGGGTGCCCTGCTCCGCGACCGCCCAGGCCCCTTCCCTTTCCCCCCTTCCGGCGGACTCCGTCGCCATCAGACAGGTGTGACACCATGGATCCCATCGCTTCCACCCGCCGTTCCGGCTCCACCTCCCGTGCCGAAAAGAGTGCGGGCACGCGCGAGGGCGGCTCCGCGGCACCGGCGGGCAGCCGCAGCCTGCGGCATGAGCCGGGCAATGCGCCGCCGTCGCGCAACTCCGGCAGAAGGACCGCTTCCGCGGCCGCTCCCGCTCCCCGTGGCGCACTGCCTGGCGAAGGCGCCGATGTACCGCTGTGGGACATCCGCAGCCAGCGGTCCGACGATATGTCCATCGGTTCGGATTCGGGTTACTTCAGCGCCTTCTCGGACTGGGGCGGGCCGTCGCAGAGCGCCGCCTTCCAGCGCGATGCGCGCAATTCCCTCCGCCACGAAGCGGTGCCCGAGCACGAGGTGGAGCCAGGTGCGGAGGAGGCATCGCGGGCGGGCGGGATCGAGGCCGCCGCCACGGAGCCGTCCGGCGCGCCCGCACAGCAGAGCGCGCGTCGGGGTGCGGCCGCCGCGCTGCGCCGCAGGACCCAGGCGGCACTGAATCGCCAGGCTCTCGCGGACCTGGCCCGCCACGCCGCTGGCGCCGGAAGCGCCGCGCTGCACGGCGCCGCGGCGCTCGGCCGGACCGCCGTGGCGCCGGCCACCCTGGCCCGCAGCCACATCGCGTCCGCGTGGAGCCGGGGCAGCGGCGCCGTGCTGCGCCTTCCCAAGGCGGCGCTCGGCCATCTGGTCCACCAGGGCGTGGCCGTGGGGTTCTCCACGGTCGTGCGCGAGGTGGCCGCGGAGGCCATGATCGCGGGCTTGCGCCGGGCGCCGGCCGGCGCGCTGCTGGGCGTGGAACTGGGCATGGGCGTCATCAACATGTCGTTGCAGGCGCTGCGCCAGGTGCGCGAGAAGCGCAATCCCGACGAGGCGGCGCGGGGATTCCATGCGCTGAGCCCGCAGGAATGGGCGGGCAAGACACCGCAGGAGCAGGCCGCGCTGCGCAAGGAGCAGCAGCAGCACTCGGACCGCGTGGTGGCTCTGCAGGTGACCTCGCTGATGGTGAACGTGGGCTTCGCGGTCCACGGGATGCTCCGGGGCGACAGCTCGTTCGCCGCCTCCAGCATCGCCAGCGAGGCCAAGACGATCGTCTACGCGTTGATGCGCGACAGCATCCAGTCGAAGTTCGGCATGGTCAAGATCGACGGCAGCCACGGGGTCAGCGGCAACTACCTCGCCGGTGCGGCGATGCTCTACGGCGGCTCGAACATGGCGACCGCCTATGCCTGGAGCGTGCTGCCTCCCCTGGTGCTGCCCCAGGGCATGAAGGTGGGCCTGTCGGCGGTCTCGTCCACGGGCGTGACGGCCGGCGACGTGCGCAATGTGTTGCGCGGGGAAATGGTGGAGGGGCTGTCCGTGCCGGAAGCCATCCGCGCCACCGCGAAGATGATCGGCGTGAAGGCCGCCCTCAACACGGCGCTGGAAACGTCGGACTGGTTCGCGGTGAGCCAGCAGGAAGCGAACCAGGCAGGCTCGCAGCAGGTGCTGGCGCCACACATCAAACCCAATGATTTCGGCCGCCTGAAGGACCACGCCGCGACGCGCTTGGCGATCATCAACCACCTCAACTCCATGGGGGAGGTGATGGCGGTCGTCACCAAGGGCCTGCCCACCGGGGTCAGTTCCCTGTTGACCAACGGCGCGCTGAGCGTGCTGTCTGCGGTGCACTACAAGACCATCACCTCGACCTGGCAGGCCGAGGGCGCGGTGCGCAGCGCGGAAGACCGCCGCCTGCCCGCGGCACGCGACACCGATAACGCCTGAACACCGCTCCGCCGGCCCGCCCGTGCGTGCGTGCGCGTTGCGCAGGCGGATGCTTCTTCCTCTCTTCTGGCCGCACCGGCTTCCGGCGCGGCCTTTTTTTTTCGCGGCGTGCCCGCCAGCGCCGCGGCGGGCACCGGGCCGTCAGCCCGCGACGCGCGCCAGCGTATCGACCGAATCCGCGAATTCCCACAGGTCCGACGTGGACTGGTTGAGGAAGTCGCGGATCGCCGCGTGCTTTTCCATGGCCTCGTCCGCGAGCGGATCGTTGCCGGGCCGGTATTCACCCATCTGCACCAGGGGTTCGATCTCGTCGTACTTGGCCATGAGCTGCCGCAAGCGCCCGCCGGCCTGCTGGTGCTCGCGCGGCACGATCTGCGACATCACGCGCGAGAGGCTGCCCAGCACGTCGATGGCCGGGTACTGGTTGCGCGCGGCGATCTTGCGCGAGAGGATCATGTGGCCGTCCAGGATGCCGCGCACTTCCTCCGAGATTGGGTCGTTGCCGCTCTCGTCCTCGTAGAGCACGGTGTAGAGCGCGGTGATGGAGCCGCGCGCACCCATGCCGGCGCGCTCCAGCAGGCGCGGGATTTCCGCGAAGACCGAGGGTGGGAAGCCGCGGCGCGCCGGCGGTTCGCCCGCCGCGAGGCCGATCTCGCGCTGCGCGCGTGCGAAGCGGGTGAGCGAATCCATCATCAGCAGCACCTTCAGGCCCTGGTCGCGGTAGTACTCCGCCACGGCCGTGGCCACGTGGGCTGCCTTGGCGCGCTCGCTGGAGGACCGGTCCGAGGTGGCGCACACCACCACGGAGCGTGCCATGCCTTCCTCGCCGAGGATGAATTCGACGAATTCGCGCACCTCCCGGCCGCGCTCGCCGATCAGTGCGATCACGCTCACGTCGCACTGGGTGCCGCGCGCGAGCATGCCCATCAGCGTGCTCTTGCCGACGCCGGCGGGCGCGAAGATGCCCATGCGCTGGCCCTCCCCGAGCGTGAGCAGGCCGTCGATGGCCTTCACGCCGGTGGCGAGCGGCCTTTCGATCAGCGCGCGTTCCATCGGGCTGGGCGGCAGCGCGAAGATGGGGCGCGTCCCGTGGCAGCCGAGCGGGCCCTTGCCGTCGATCGGCTGGCCCAGGCTGTCGATGACCCGGCCCAGCAGCTCGGGGCCGACGGGCACCGAGAGCACGTCGCCCAGGCCCACCACGGCGGAGCCGCTGCGAACCCCCACGATCGGGCCGAAGGGCGAGAGGATGACCTGGCCCCCGGAGAAACCCACCACCTCGGCCGCCTGCAGGAGGCCGCCGTGCTCGTCCAGCACGTGGCACAGCTCCCCGAGCTTGGCATCCAGTCCGGTCACCCGGATCAGGGTGCCGACCACTTCGGATACCTTGCCGCTGCGCCGCGCCAGGGGGGCGGAGGCCACTTCGCGCTCCATCCAGCGCGCGATGCGGGAAATCTCGCTGACGTCGTCCATCATCGTCTCCGTTGCCGCGGTGCGGCGTGCTGGGAAATGGGTGCCTAATTCGCGAGGCCGCCGGGTGCCGGGGCGTGGCCCGCGTTCCCACCGCCGCCGGTCCGCTCCCCCGGCACGCCGACGCGTTCGTAGAGGGCGATGCGTACGGCGCCCTCCAGTGCGCTGCGCAGGCCCTGCAGCTGCACGGCCAGGCTGGTGTCGAGCCGGCCCATGTCGGTCTCGAAGATGCTGCTGCCGGGCGCGATGCCCGGGTCGGCCTCGATCTGTACGCGGGGCGCATCCGGGTCGCCCTCGACGACCGACAGGGCCGCCCGGGCTGCGGGCACGTCGTCGGGATGCACGTGCAGTCTGGCGGCGCGCGCCTCGCTCATCGTGTCGCGCAAAGTGAGCACTGCCCGGCGCATCACCGCTTCGCGCGGCTCCGCCATCACCATGCGCTGTACCGCGGTGGTGACGATGGCGGCCAGCCGCTGTTCCATGCGCGCCATGGCCGCCTCGCTGGACGCCTGCAGGTCCGCGAGCTGCGCATGCCAGCGGCGCACGAATTCCTCCGAGGCCTGGGCGGTGGTCTGCGCCACCAGGTCCACGGCTTCCGCCGCGGCGTCGGCGCGCAGCTGCTCGGCCTCCGCGCGTGCGCGTGCCAGCAGCACGGCGGCGTCCTGCCGCGCCTGCGCCGCGAGGTGCTCGCGCTCTTCCCGCGCCTGATCGAGGATGGCCAGCGCATCGGATGCCGTGTCGAAATCGCCGGCCCGCAGGATGCCGGAATGCGCCTGCAGGCTCGTGCCCCGGGGCGAGGACCAGATCAGCATGGGGAATCTCCCGCAAAGAGGGTTTCGAGGGCCCGCAGCCGGTCACGGGCGGCCGTCGAGGCCCGCGGCACCATGCGGGGGCGGGGCGCGTCGGCGCGCGATGCGGGCAGGGCGAGGCGCACCATGCGCCGCAGGCCGCGGTCGGGCCAGGTGCCCGCGCGCGCCAGTTCCCGGTAGCCTACCCAGGACCAGGCGATGGGCGGCCAACCGGCCACCTCCGGCGGTACGGCGGGGCCGCCGTCGCGCGCGCGCAGCACCGCGAACGCAGGACCGAGGGACTGCTGCAGTGCCAGGCGGGCATTGCGCTGCACGCAGCAGCGCAGCACGCCCGGGCGGCCCATCAGGGCGAGCGCGCACAGGCGCGCCAGCAGCGAGGACCGGTCCATCAGCGCGAGGCGCGCGCCGCTGTCTTCCAGCAGGTCCAGCGGCGGCAGGGTGTCGCACAGCCGCAGGAACCAGCCCTGGGAGACGGCTCCCCGGATCTCCGGCGGGACCGCCGCGGAGGCGCCGGCCGCGGAGCCGGCCGGACCCGGGGGGGTGAGCCAGCTCGGGTCCACGTGGTCGGGCAGCGCCTCGATGCGCGCCTGCAGCTCGCCGGCGAGCCGCGCGAGGTCCTGGGCGCGGCTCATCCTGCGAGCCTCCGGGAGGGCGCGGGAGACTTCTCCGGCGCGGCGTCGCCGTCGGCGCCCGCGGGGCCGCGGCTGCGCCTGCCGGGCAGCCAGCCGGGACGCTTCCAGGCGATCCAGCCCGCCGCGGCGCCCAGCACCAGCGCCAGGGCGACTCCCAGCGCGGCCCACATCCCGGCCTGGGACGGATTGCGGACGGGCGCGGGCGCCGGCCCGATGGGCATGCCCGGTACGAGCGTGACCGTGACGTTCTCGTACGTCAGCCCTTCCACGCTGCGGGCCACCATGTTCTTGATGCCCGCCGTCAGGCCGGCGGTATTGGCGTTCTCACGGTATTTGATGAAGACCGAAGCGCTCGCCGGCTTGACGGTGGAGGCGAGCGGATCGTTGTTCGGCAGCACGATGTGCACCCGCGCGGTGACCACGCCGTCGATCTGCGACAGCGTGGCTTCCAGCTGCTGGGCCACGCCGTAGATGAAGCGCACGCGCTCTTCCGTCGGCGTCGAGATGAGCCCTTCCTTCTTGAACATCTCGCCGAGGGTGACGTGCCGCTCGCGCGGCAGTCCGTACGACCGCAGCACCGCGAGCGAGCGCACGACGTCTTCCTTGTCGACCTGCACGTTCCAGGTCTTGCCGGCGTCCGACGTGGCCTTGCCCGCGTCGACGCCGCTCTCCAGCAGCGCCGCCACCATGTCGTTGGCGTCGGATTCGGTCTGCTTGGTGTAGAGGTCGCTCTTGCAGCCGGCCAGGGCCAGCAGCAGGAGCAGCGGGAGCAGCCAGCGGCGCAGGCCGGCGCGGCGGCCGGACGCGGAGGGGAGGTGGGAGGCCATGGCGTGCGTCCGTCACTGGTTGCGCATCAGCGTCTGCAGGCCGCTCTTGGCGCCCTGGGCGAGGTACACCATGGCATTGAACTGGAACTGCATGGTGGACATGCGGTACATCAGTTCGACCTGCCGGGATGTGAGATCGATGTCGTTGAGCGATCCGTCCTTCTGCGCGTGCGCCAGGGCGTGCATGTCCTGCAGCGACTTGCGCATCGATTCGTCCTGGTGGAGCAGGGCGCTGCCCACGGTGGAGTCCGGCGAAGCATCGGTGGCGGACGAGGTGCCCGCGCCTTCCATCAGGCGCGAGAATTTTTCCGCCAGGGCGTTCAGGTTGCCGGGCTGGACGGCCCCTGCATCGATGGCCGCGGCGGAGGATACGGGCAATGGAAGGGCGTTCATGGCGGGCTCCTGGGCGGGGGTGCGGCCGGGGGTCAGGCGCGCAACTGGAATACGAAAGGGTCGGCGAGCGGGTTGGCAGGGGCTGCGCCCTGCGCCATCGGTGTGGCCTGCAGCCGCTGGGGCGCGGCGGCGCCGCCCGTGTCCGGGGTGCTGTCGCCGTCGCCGCTGCCCGTGCCCTGGTGCGAGAGAAGCCGCTGCACGATGTACAGGGCGGACGGGTCCTTGCAGTGCGCCGCCACTTCCTCGGCGCTGATCCGCCAGGCCGGGTCCTTGAGGAAGTACTGGCACCGCGCCATCAGGGCCTTGGCCATGCCCCAGAGGGTGGGACTGTTCTCCGCATTGCGCATCAGCCGGGCGCATTCGGCCACCTGGCCCCGCTGGATGCAGATCCATCCTTCCAGCAGGTCCAGCTCCTGCAGGCGCGGGCGCAGGATGCGCGCGCCCTGGAGGATGTCGTCGGCGTCGTCGGTCAGCTCGCGCTCGACGGCGGCCGCCGCGAGATGGATGAGGCCCGCGACCACTTCTTGACGGGACAGTTGGGGGGTCATGGCGCGGTCTTTCTGAAGAGGGTGGGGGATGCGTTCGGCGCGGTCGGCAGGAGGTGGCCGGAGGCGGGCGCGTGCGCCGGGGCGGCATCGGGGGCATGCATGGGGTTTCCTCGGGGAGAAAATCTTCGGGCCCGGCCCAGGCCATGCGGCCGTGGAGCCGCATGGCCGGGTGCGGCGCATTACTGCGGAGCGAGGCCGGACAGGGACTTGGCCAGCGCGCCGATGGTCTTGGCGTTCAGTTCCGCCATTTCCTTCTGGAAGTTCAGCTGGGCCTGGCGGGCCATGTTGGCGATGCCGGCCTGGGTGAGGGCTTCCTGCTGCTGCATGTAGGTTTCCTGCATGGCGATGGTGTTGCCGGTCGCCGCGATGGAGGGCGCCGTGCCCTGCAGGTTGCTGCCTACGGAGGAGGCGATCGTGCTGCCGGTGTAGGCGGCAGAGCCCGCCCTCGACGTGGAGGACGACGTGGAGGGGCCGCGATTGTTGAAGTTGAGAGGCATGGAACACTCCTTGAAGAAATTGCGGCGTTGCCGCGGTTGGCGAAGGCCGCACCCTGCGGCCTCCATTCGGTTGGCGCGCCGGCCTTTGCCGCCGCGCCGCGTCTTCATTCGGCAGGCGTCACTGCGGAGCGAGGCCGGACAGGGACTTGGCCAGCGCGCCGATGGTCTTGGCGTTCAGTTCCGCCATTTCCTTCTGGAAGTTCAGCTGGGCCTGGCGGGCCATGTTGGCGATGCCGGCCTGGGTGAGGGCTTCCTGCTGCTGCATGTAGGTTTCCTGCATGGCGATGGTGTTGCCGGTCGCCGCGATGGAGGGCGCCGTGCCCTGCAGGTTGCTGCCCACGGAGGAGGCGATCGTGCTGCCGGTGTAGGCGGCGGAGCCGAGCGAAGAGATGGATGGCATGGAGGAACTCCTTGGTTGAAGAAAATTGCGGTGTCACCGCGGTTGACGGACCCCGCGCCAATGCGGTTTCCATTCAGGAGGCGCCCGGCCGACCCGGGCGCCGAACCTTTGCATCGCAGCGGCGATGCGGCCTTTCAATGCACGGCCGGCCGCAATCCCCGGCCGAGGAACTGCAGCACCCCCTGGGCCGCCTGGCGCACCGGCTGGTCCGCGCTGGTCGCCAGCACGTTGTCGATCCAGTGGCGCCAGTCGGGGTCGCCCTCGAAGAGCAGCGTGAGGGCCAGCGCGACCTTGCTCGCGCCATCGTCCGGGTGGGAGTCCACCCGCTGCTGCAGCTGCTCGCGCTCTTCGCCGCGCTGCCCGGCCATGGCCAGGACGATGCTGCGATAGAGCCGGTAGGTGCTCCGGTCCTCCAGGGTGGCCTCGACCGCCCGGCTGATCGTGTCCGCGTCGTCGCCGACGCGGTACACCGTGCCGAGCAGCGAGGTGCTCATGAGGTTGCGGTAGATCGCCGGATACGGCTCGGAGCGTGCCGCGGGCGCTGCGTGCGCAGCAGGGGCGAAGGCGGGGTGGGCGTGGCGCATTTCCGGGGCTCCCCTTACACCGCCAGCGCCGCGCCGTGCAGCGTTTCCCAGATCTTCCGGATCACGCGCTGCGAGGCCTCGAAGGCGTTCTCCAGCTGGCCGATCAGCTGCCGTTCGGCGTCGATGCGGGCCTGCGCCTTCATCGTGCCGCTTTCCCGGGCGGCCTCGCCGAAGTACCGGATCATGGCGCGCGCATGGTCGCCGCTCAGGTCCTGGCTCAGGGCCTTCTCGAGGTTCTCCAGGTCGCTGAAGAGGGTGGATTCGATGGATGCGTTCATGGTGTGGCAGTCCTTGGGAGGGTTAGCGGAAGAATTCCTGCGGGTCGGCGGAGGCATGCCGGCGGCCAGGGGTGAGCGAGAGGTGCTTCACGCCGTCGCGCGTCTGCATGTACTGCAGCCCGTCGGTTTCCATGAGCGCGCTCATGGCGGGCTGGCCCTTGGCGGGGCGCTGCGTGGCGGCCACCTCGATGCTGCGCACGAGCGGTGCCAGATCGGTGGCCACGCGGGAGGCGGTCTGCCGCAGCGTGGAGAGGTCGGACACCTCGCCCTTGACGACGAAGTAGCCGTTGCCCTGGTGGCTGACGCGCAGGCCGGGCTGGCCCAGCGCGTCGGCGATGCTCTGGGTCACCTCGGTGGCCGGCGCGAACGACTGCACGATGCGCTCGCCCTGGAAGGCCGCGAGGCGCTGGCGCAGTGCGTCGGCGTCGGACGGCTGGCGCAGCAGGCCGCGCACCACGACGCCGTCGCCCTGGTCGAGCACTTCGTAGCCCGCGACGGAAGTCCCTTCCAGCGCCCGTTCCACGCGGATCCGCAGTGTCTCGGGAGATGCCACGGAGGGCGCCGGCAGGCGCGCGGCCGGCACGGGACCGAGCGGCGAGACCGCGGCGCCGAGAGCGGCCGTCATGAGGGCCGTGCCCAGCGCGGCGAAGGCGATGCGCGGCCACAGGGCGCGGGGTCTGCCGGCGGGGGCTGCCGGGGCCGGGGCGGCGGGCAGCGAGAGGCGGGCGATGATGTCCGCATCCGCAGGCCAGGCGCCGGCCGCGGGCCCTGCGCACAGCACCACGTCGCCGAAGCGCCGGGGAGCGAAGTCCTCCAGCACGTCGCCGGGGCCTGCGGCCTCTGCGGATTCCGCTGCGATGCGCACCATGCCGTCGTCTCCCGCATCGATCACCATCGGGTCGGCGGTCCAGTCCAGGAGCTGGATGTCCGCCGCGTCGTCCGCGCCGAGGTGGTGGCGCGTTGGAGTCAAATTTATGCGGGCGCCGGCATGCTGGCCGGTCAGGATACGAAGCTGCTTCATGGCTTGCGAACCTCCGAAGAGAGTGCGACATCGACGGCCGGTGCGCCCTGCGCGATCACGCGGGGCGTGATCAGGAACAGCCGTTCGGTGCGCCTGGTGGTGCGCTCCGTGTTGCGGAATGCGCCGCCCACCACGGGCAGTTTCGACAGGCCCGGCACCGCGTTGTTCTGCGTGTTCTCCGTCTCGATGGTGATGCCGCCGATCAGCAGGCTCTCGCCCTCGCGGACATGGGCCTCGGTGCGGATCTCGGTCTTCTTGACGATGGGGATCTGGTCCACCGAGTTCGCCTCGAACGCGCCGTCTTCGATGTAGAGGCTGAGCTTGATGGTGTTGCGGCCGTCCACCGCCGTCACCTGCGGCGTCATCTGCAGCAGCGTGCCGGCCTCGATCTGGAAGAGATTGGCCTCCAGGTTGCCGGCCACGCGCACGGTGGCCACGCGCTTCTCGCGCATCACCGCGGCGCGGTTGGCCACGCCGAGCACCGAGGGCTTGGAGAGGATGCGCGCCTTGCCCTGGGCCTCCAGCGCGTTGATGCTGGCCAGCAGGTGGCGGCCCGCGTCCAGCACGATGGTGCTGAGCGCGGCGGGCGACGCGGGCACCGGCAGGCCGGCCGTGACCGTGCTCGTTCCGGCCCGCAGCGACCAGTTCACGCCCAGGGCGTCCACGCTGTCGGAGTTGACCTCGATGATGGTGGCCTCCAGCTCGACGAGCTGCGGCCGCTGGTCGAGCCGGCCGATCAGCGCCTCGTACTCGCTCATGCGGTCGGCGCGGCCGTACACCACCACCGCGTTCGTGCCCTCGTCGGCTTCGAAGCGGGGCGGTGGGTCCTCGGCCTTGGTGGCCGCGGACGAGGAGGCCGAGGGCAGGGACACGGGCATCGCCGGCCGCGCTCCCTCGTCGGCGTTGGCGCGGGGCAGCGGCGGCAGGAACTGGTTGGCCGCGGGCACGGGAACGTAGGCGCCGCATCTTGCGGCGCGTCTGCTGCTCGATCTTCTCGATCGCCTCGGCCGTCGCCGCCTGCGACGCCGCGAGCCCGTTGTTGCTGGCGCCCTCGTTGCCGTAGAGCCTGCGCAGGGTGGACGCCACGCCCGGCACGGTGGCGGCGCCCAGGTTGCGGTCGCTGGCGGACGCGAACTGCAGGCGGAAGACGCGCACCGTGCGCTCGGCATTCGCGGTGACGCCGGCATCCAGCGCGTCGAGGGCGGACGTCACCAGCTCCACGTGCCGCGGCGGGCCGGACACGTAGATGGTGCTGCTGACGGCGTCGTAGCGGATGGGGTAGCGCCTGTCGCCCACGTTCAGCGCCTGCAGCATGCCGGTGAGCTGGTCGCGGCTGAACCCCTTGATGCGGAAGAGGCGGCTCTGGATCGCCTTGCCCGGGTAGAAGTAGAGCGCCGAGCCGTCGTAGTACCACAGCATGTTGTAGGCGCGGGCCATGGTGTCCAGGAAATCGCGGGGCCGGGCGTCGAAGTTGGCGTTGACGGTGCCGTCCAGGCCGTCCGCCACCACGGCCGGAATGCCCTGGCTGGCGGCGAAATCCTGCAGCACGTCCGCCAGGCGCTTGTTCTCGGCGCGGTAGAGGAACTGCCCGCGGCTCCAGGGCTCGGCGGCGCGCGTGGCGGTGTTGAGCGTCTCCAGTGAACGTCCCGCGGGATTGGGCGGGACCGGCACGGGCGCGGTGAAGGCGGGGACGGGGGCGGCTGGTGCCGCCGCGGCGTCGGTGGCGGCGCCCGCGGACGCCATGGCCAGCGTCTGGGCCGTGGCCTGGCGCTTGTGGCGCGCCTGTGCCGGGGAGGCGCCGGCAGGCCGGGCGTCCGCCATGCCAGGGCCTGCGAGCGCGGTGCTCAGTTTGAGCGGCGAGGCTTCGGCGGCCGGGGCGAACGGCAGGCCCGCCGTGCCCAGGGCGAGCAGAGCGCCGGCGATGGCGATGGCGCCGCCGTGCAGGCCGCCGGGGGAGCGGCGCGCGGCGTGGGGGGGGAGTCGGTGCATCACTCAAGTTCTCCGGTGAAGGGCATCTGCGCTTGGGGGAAAGAGTAGGTGCCGGGTGCCGCCTGCGCCCAGCGGGATGCGAAGCCGAGCGAGCGGGTGCGAAGCCCGGCCGCGCGCGGTCGGTCCGCCGCGGGCTGCGCCCCGGCAGGGCGCCGTGCAGCGCGCGGCAGGGTGTTTCGCCTTTCGGGCCATCGCTTCGACCGCGGGATCGGCGCGCGTGGAGCCGCCGTTTGGAATGGGGCGGGCCCTTTTTTCCCGACACAAGGAACGACGATGTCACTCCCCCGCACCGCGGCCAACCCATTGGTCTATACCCACGGCTACTACGAAATCCTGTCCCCCGGCGTGATCGCTGCCGCGCTCGCATCCCGCGGCCTGCGCGCGCCCGATCTACAGGCCCCGCTGTGTTATTTCGAGCTGGGCATGGGCTTCGGGGTGTCGCTGCTCGCCAACGCGGCCGCGTTTCCGCACATGCGCTTTTTCGGCAACGACTTCCATCCCGCGCACGTGGCCCATGCGCGGGGCCTGGCGCGCGATGCCGGGCTGGAGAACGTGGAGCTGTTCGAGGACGGCTTCGATGTGCTGCCCGACCGCGATCTGCCCATGATGGACTGCATCGTCATGCACGGCGTGTATTCGTGGATCTCGCCGGCGCTGCGGCATTCGATCGTGCGCTTCATCGAGCGGCGCCTCAGGCCTGGCGGCGTGGTGTACGTGAGCTACAACGCGCTGCCCGGGTGGGCACCGCTGCTGCCGCTGCGCGAGCTGTTCCATCTGCACGCCGGGCGCGTGGCGGAGCGCGGCGCCGGCACCGACGCCGCCGGCCAGCTGCAGGGCGCGCTCGACTTCATCCAGCGCCTGGCGGACTGCGGCGAAGGCGGCTACCTGCAGGCGCACCCGGCCGTGGCCCGGCGGCTGGCGCATGCGCGGGCCGACGGCCCGCACTACGCGCTGCACGAATACGTGGGACCGGATTCGCACCCCCTGTACTTCCACCAGGTGGCGCAGGAACTCGCCGGTGCGGGGCTGCAGTTCGCCGTGCCGGCGCTGCTCGCCGAGCAGGTGGACGCGGCCTGCCTGCCCGCGGAACTGGCGGCACTGCTGGCATCGACGCACGACCCCGTGCTGCGCGAGACGCTGCGCGACTACGGCCTCGACCGATCGTTCCGGCGCGACCTGTTCGTGCGCGGCCCCGAGCCGCTCGCGCCGGCCGAGGCCGAGCGCTGCCTGCTGGACCAGGAATGGATCCTCGCAGTGCCCCGCGACGCGGTGCCGGACGGCGCGGCCCTGCGGCTGGTGTCGCAATGGCTGGGCGAGGCCGCCTGCGGCGCGCTGCTCGACGCCGTGTGCTCGGCGCCCGTTCCCCTGCGCGCGGTGATGCTCCAGCCGCCGCTGGCCGGCGTGCCGGCCCGCACGGTGCACGACGCCCTGATGCTGCTGGCATCCAGCAATGCCGTGATGCCCGCGCTGCCTGCCGCGCTGCGCCGCGGGGCGCGGGCGTCGGTGCAGGGCTTCAATGCCGCCGTGCTGGAGCGGGGCGGCGCCGACGGCACGCGGCATCTCGTCTGCGGCGCCTCGGGGCTGGCCAGCGAGTGGACGCCCGAAACCCTGCGGCAGCTGCGCGAGGCGCTGCGGCACGGCGGCCCGGCCGGCATCGCGCAGCGCGCCCCCTGGCTGGCCCGTCTGGAGGTGGTGTGATGGCGGCGCCGCTGCGCATCGCGGGGGTCGTGCGCCGGGCCCTGGCGCTCTGCGCCGGCATGGCGGCGGGCGCCGCTCTGGCGGCGGGTGCGTACGATTGCCAATTGCCCGGCGGATCGGACGTGCTCGTGGTGGGCTCGGACATCGCCCGGCGCTTTCCTTCGATCGGCAGTGCCTGCGCAGCGGCTTCCTGGGCGCCCGCCGCGGAGGTGCCTCCGCCCGCCTGGCCCGCGCTGCCGGTGCGCGTGATCCACGCCCGTGCGCCACGGGGCGCGCCGGAAGCGCGCAGGGCGGGCGCCACGGGCGGCGGCGATGGCGGCTCCGTGGCCGGCATCAGCCGCCGGGCCGACGCGCTCGCGCCCCTCATCGAGTCGGCCGCGCAGCGCCATGCCGTCGATCCGCACCTGGTGCGGGCGGTCATCCAGGTCGAATCGGGCTATGCCCCGCATGCCCGTTCGCCCAAGGGCGCGATCGGCCTGATGCAGCTCATGCCGGCCACGGCGGCGCGCTTCGGTGCCGCGACGGAGGAAGAGATCCTGAGCCCCGCGGTGAACGTGGACGTGGGGGTGCGCTACCTGCGCTTCCTGACCGACCGTTTCGGCGGCCGCACCGATCTCGTGCTGGCGGCCTACAACGCAGGCGAGGGCGCGGTCATCCGCCACGGCTACCGCGTGCCCCCCTACCGCGAAACCCTCGACTACGTGCGCAAGGTGCTCGATCTGTATCCCGCGCCCGGGGGGTGAAGGGGCCGCTGCGGCCGTGCCTCAGCGAGCGGCCGGTCGGTCAGCAGCCATTGCACCAGGTCGCCTGCGCCGAACCGCGCTGCCAGGGCTGCGGCGGAAGGCGGCAGCGCCGCGTCCGGGCCGCCCCGCAGGGCCTGCACCAGCAGTTGTCGGGCGCCCTCCAGCAGCAGGGCCTGGGCGCTGCCGTGCGCCGTCGTCCTGCGCCGCGCGGGCAGGGGCATTTCGGCGATGTGGGCGAGGCCGGCGATGAGTGCCGGCGTGGGCCGGGTGTCCTGGAAGGCCTGCGCCACGTCCACCACCAGCCAGTCGTTTCCGGGGGCGATGCCCACGGGCCAACCCGGGGCGTCCTCGCGGGAGCCGCTCCCCCCGGTCAGCAGCAGGAAGTCGGAGGTGCCGGCGTACACGTGCGCGAGGCGCCCCTCCACCAGCATGCGCAGGCCGGGATGGGACGCGGGAGCACGTCCGCCCGCCAGCGCTTCCATGCGCAGCAGCAGCCCCTGCAGGGCGATGTGCATGCGTGCGAGCTGCGCGGTTGCGCACGGCGTGCGCAGCTGCGACGACACCCAGAGGCCCGCGGCCTGCGGGAAGCCGTCTCCCTGCAGCAGGGGCGGTTCCACCAGCGGCACCAGCCGGAGCTGGACGCCCGGCCGGCCGCCGCACGGCACGAGCCGGGTCGCGCCGCTGCGCCAGGCCGCGGGCATGGCGGCCGGCGGCGCGGGCAGCGGGCCTCCCCGGTTCACTGCGTCGGCGTGCATGGCGATGCGCCCGCCGATGGCGCGGGTGCGCTGCCGCGCGCCGTGCGCCGGAACGGATAGGCGGTCTTGCGCGTGCCTCCCTGGGGAACCAGGCGGTACAGCACATCGCCGTCGCGCTCGCCTACGCGCTGCCAGCCGTGCCGGTCGAGAAAGCGCAGGCAGCGGGCGTTGTCCCGCTCCACGGCCACGGTGATGTCCTGCCGGAGCGTGAACAGCCACTGCAGGGCGGGCTTGAGCAGCAGGGCCCAGCGCCCGTAGTGCGACGGCAGCACGGCGATGTGCGCCTCCTCGCCGTCGAACAGGATGCCGCCGATGGCCTGCCCGGCATCCTCGAAACCGATGGACGGGCAGTCGGCGTAGAAGTGCGCGAAGCGCTCCCGCGTCACCGTGTCGGCATAGCCCTGCGCACCGTAGCGGTGCGCATCGGCGTCGTAGAACACGCCCAGGTCCGCGCGGTCGGTCAGTGTCAGCATGGTGGTGTCTTCCAGGAACGGCGGCGGCATTCAGGCGGCCAGGGCCGTGCCCGCTGCGGGCTCCGGGTCCTCGGCGTCGTCCATCTGCAGCAGCTGGCGCATCGCCTTGCGCACGTGCGCATCCTCGCTCTCCAGGCACTGCTGCGCGTGGTAGTGCCACGTCGGGTCGCCCAGGATGTTCAGGCACAGCGCCTTGAGTTCCGGCGCGGTGTCCTCGCCGAGGGTGTTGAGGTACTGCAGCGCCTCGGTGATGTAGCCGCGCTGGATGGCGATCAGCACGGGAAAGATGAGGTACTGCTCGGTGCCGGGGTCGAGCGCGTTCAGTTCGTCGAGCAGCGTTTCGGCTTCGTCCAGGCGGTCGTCGCGGATCGCGTCGACGAGCCGCACGGCCAGGGCCGCGACGGGGTCATCGGGAAGCGGGGTGTCGTCCATGGAAAGCGTCCTTTCGGGAGAGGAGAGGGAAGGGGCGGGAAGAGGCGGGAAGAGGATGGAAGGGGCGGCGGCGGATGCCGCCGCCCCCGGCGGTCGGCCCCGGGTGTCAGGCCCGGATCTGGTAGGGGCCGATGCGCGTGTCGAGCGCCGCCTGCGCCAGCGCCGGCGCCGGCGCCGCCATTGCGTCTCCGTCCTGCGGCATGAGCTGGTCGGCCAGCCCCTGCTCTGCACTTTTCCGCGCCGCCGAGCCGATGGCGGCTTCCACCGCATCGAACACGCTGCGCGAGGCCTGCTGGATGGGGGCGAGCGCGGAGTTGCTGGCGACGCTGGCCTCGTTGGCGATCGACAGCTGCATGTTCCCCAGCGAGTCCTGCAGCCCTTGCAGGCCCTCTTGCAGACGCTGGGTCATGGATTCGGCGGCCTGGGCGGTGGCCCGCGCGATCGCCGTTTCGATGTCCTGGTTCATCTGCTGCTTGATGTGCCGCGCCGACGTGCGCGCGTCGTTGCCCAGGCCCTGCACCGCGTCGGCGACCGCGTCCGGCGCCTGCGACAGGGCGGCGAGGCCGCGCATTTCCGGCAGGTTCAGCTTGCCGAGCGAGGCGGGCAGGGCGTCGAGGACGGTGCGGGCCATCGACTGGTTCACGAACTGGTCCACCGCGCCGCGGAGCGCCGGCGGGGCGGCCGGCGGGGCGGCCGGCGCGCCGAGGGCCTGCGTGATGCCCGGGGCCGGCCCCGAGCCGCCGTCCGGCGACAGCGCCGCATGCACCTTCGTGGCCAGCGCCGGCACCTGTCCGGCGGCGAAGTCCACCGCGGCGTCCTGGGCGGTCTCGCGCACCGCGGTGCCGGCGCCGCGCAGAATGCCGGCAGGCGCTTCACCCATGCTGGCGAAGTGGCCGGCGCGCGAGCCGCCCAGGCCGCCGCCCACCGCCGCTCCCACCAGGTTGGAGGCCAGCGCGCCGAAGCGCGAGGTGCCGTGGGGGTCCAGCACCTTGGACACGCCCTTGGCCACCTCCTGTCCGGCGAGCCCGATGGCGGCGTCCACCGCCATGCGGGCCATGTTCTTGGCCACGCCGCCCGGGCCGAAGTTGGATGCGGTTTCCACCGCGCCCAGGGCCATCTGCCCCAGGCCCTTGAGCGCCTTGGAGAGGTTGCCCTTGGCGATGCCCTTGGCGGTGGCGACGACGCCGTCCTTGATGTTGGAGAGGCCGCCCTCGACGCTGTCCACGACGGAATCGGCCACTTTCTGCGCCGTCTTCTGCACCTGGTTCAGCACCTTGTCCAGCGCTCCGTGGAGCAGCGTGTTCGCCGCCATCGCCGCCGGCATCAGGTTGATCGCGCCGCGGGCCATGGTCAGGCCCGCGTCGGCCAGGCCTTTGAATCCTTTCGCTGCGGCTTTCAGGTCCAGCGTGGCGATCCCTTTCGCGATCTGGCCGACGCTGTGAACGGCTTTTTCGATACCCTGTCCGATGGCCTTGAAGGCTTTCTTGATGGCACTCATAGTCAGTGACTCCTGCAGATTGAGGTGGAGGAAATGCACTGGACGCACCCAGGCACATCACCACCTGGAGGGATCGTGGATCGGTGGACCAGCGCAGGAGCCACTGTGCTCGGCGGGTCGCGCGCGCGCCGCCGCCGGTGCGATGGCGTGTGGCGGGATGCGAAGCCGGGCGGAACGCGAGGGGAGCCCGCGGTCGACAGTGCCGCGCGCGGGCATTACACTTGGGCCACACACCGGTCCGCAGCCGCTCCCGCGCTGCCGGACCTTCCCGACCCGACTGGCCGAGCACCATGACCCGCGACGCAACGTTCACCGCAGCCACCTGGTGGCGCTTCTCCTGAAGAAGCGGCGCACCGCTGCGGTCCCATGACTGCAAGTTGGCCGCCCGGACCGGTGGCGACT
The DNA here is from genome assembly GCF_031844105.1 of Acidovorax sp. PRC11. Classification (NCBI taxonomy): domain Bacteria; kingdom Pseudomonadati; phylum Pseudomonadota; class Betaproteobacteria; order Burkholderiales; family Comamonadaceae; genus Acidovorax; species Acidovorax sp. PRC11. Next base: position 141,183 of record NZ_JAUZUQ010000014.1, read on the forward strand.
TGATCCCAGCTCCCGGCACGGCGGCTCCACCCAGGAGAGTTGTCTTGCCCCCCGTACCCCTTCCCCCGCAGATGCCATCCCCGCCGACGCGCGCAGGAGCGCTCGCCCGTGCCGGCGCGGGCACCGGCTCCGGCACCTCCGGCCGCTTCCGATGGCGGTGATCCGTCCCGCCACCCCCACCCGCCTGCCGCACCGCGGGCGCCCCGGCCTGCGCATGGGCGGCCGGCAGGCCCGCCCGCCCCATCTCTCCCAATCAAAAGGTTCGAGTCGATGAAAGTCCTGATGATCGACAACTACGACAGCTTCACCTACAACATCGTCCAGTACTTCGGAGAACTGGGCGCCGAGGTCGAAGTGCACCGCAACGACGAGATCACGCTGGAGGAGATCGCGGCGCGCAGCCCGAGCCACCTCGTCGTCTCGCCCGGCCCGTGCTCGCCCGCCGAGGCCGGCGTGTCGGTCGAGGCGATCCGCCATTTCGCAGGAAAGCTGCCGATCCTGGGCGTATGCCTGGGCCACCAGTCGATCGGCGCGGCCTTCGGCGGCCGCATCGTCCGCGCCCGCGAGCTGATGCACGGCAAGACCAGCACCATCACCACAACCCGCCAGGGCGTGTTCGCCGGGCTGCCCGAGCAGTTCACCGTGAACCGCTACCACTCGCTGGCCATCGAGCAGGGCTCCTGCCCCGAGGTACTGGAAGTCACCGCCTGGACCGAGGACGGCGAGATCATGGGCGTGCGGCACAAGGAGCTGCCCATCGAAGGCGTGCAGTTCCATCCCGAGAGCATCCTCACCGAACATGGCCACGCCATGCTGAAGAACTTCCTCGGCACCAAGGCATGACCCCATGCCGGATTTCCACCATCTGCTGCTGTTCATCGCCGCGGGCTGGCTGCTGAACCTCACTCCGGGCCCCGACGTGTTCTACATCGCCACGCACGCGCTGCGCTCGGGCGTGCGCGCGGGCATCGTGGCGGGCCTGGGCATCACGGCCGGCTGCTTCGTGCACGTGGCGGCGGCTGCGCTCGGCGTGGGGGCGCTGCTCGCCACCTCGGCCACCGCGTTCTCCGCGCTCAAGTGGATGGGCGCCGCCTACCTGGTCTGGATGGGCGTGCGCATGCTGCGCGCCCGGCCGGGCGGCGGGCTCGCGGCCGTGGCCCGGGCGGCCGGCGCACCCGCGGGTGCCGCCGGGGCCGCTGCCGCGCCGGATGCCGCGCCGCTGCGCAAGGTGTTCCTGGGCGGCTTCTGGACGAACGTGCTCAACCCGAAGGTGGCCATCTTCTTCCTGGCCTTCGTGCCGCAGTTCATCGCCCCCGGCGCGGACAACAAGGCGCTCGCCTTCGTGCTGCTGGGCACGCTCTTCAACCTCAACGCGATTCCCGTCAACGTCGGCTGGGCCCTGGCCGCCGCCTGGATGGCGCGGCGCGTGTCGCTGGTGCAGCGCCGCATGCACTGGCTCGACCGCGCGGCCGGCGCGATGTTTGTCGGCTTCGGCCTCCAGCTCGCGCTCTCCGAGCGGCCGGGTGCCTGACCGCATCCGATCCCCGCATTCACTGCATTCCCCGAACAAGGCTATCTCCGCATGTCCATCACCCCCCAGGAGGCGCTGCAGCGCACCATCGAGCACCGCGAGATCTTCCACGACGAGATGCTGCACCTCATGCGCATGATCATGCGCGGCGAGCTGTCGCCCGTGATGACCGCCGCCATCGTCACCGGCCTGCGCGTGAAGAAGGAAACCATCGGCGAGATCACCGCCGCCGCCCAGGTGATGCGCGAGTTCTCCCGCAAGGTGGCCGTGGCCGACACCGCCCACCTGGTGGACATCGTGGGCACCGGCGGCGACGGCGCCAACACCTTCAACATCTCCACCTGCGCGATGTTTGTGGCCGCCGCCGCGGGCGCCAAGACCGCCAAGCACGGCGGCCGGGGCGTGTCGAGCAAGAGCGGCAGCGCCGACGTGATGGAGTCGCTCGGCGTGCACATCGACCTGCCGCCCGAGGCCATCGCACGCTGCATCGCCGAGGTCGGCATCGGCTTCATGTTCGCGCCCAACCACCACCCGGCCATGAAGAACGTGGCGCCGGTGCGCAAGGAACTGGGCGTGCGCACGCTCTTCAACATCCTCGGGCCGCTCACCAACCCCGCGGGCGCGCCGAACATCCTCATGGGCGTGTTCCACCCCGACCTCGTGGGGATCCAGGTGCGCGCCCTGCAGCGCCTGGGCGCGGAGCACGCGCTGGTGGTCTATGGCCGCGACGGCATGGACGAAGTCAGCCTGGGCGCGGCCACCATGGTGGGCGAGCTGAAGAACGGCGAGATCACCGAATACGAAATCCACCCCGAGGACTTCGGCCTGGCGATGTCCAGCAACCGCGCCCTCAAGGTGGAGACGCCCGAGCAGTCGCGCGAGATGCTGTTGTCGGTGCTGCGCGGCGGGGCCGGCCCGGCGCGCGAGATCGTCTGCCTGAACGCGGGCGTGGCGCTGTATGCCGCGAACGTGGCGGCCACCATGGCCGACGGCATCGCCCGCGCGCGCGCGGCCGTCGATTCCGGCGCGGCGCTCGCGCGGCTGGAGCAGCTCGTGGAGCGCACGCGCGCCCTGGCCGCGGGCGCCTGAGGCCCGAAGGTGAGCCCCCTCTGGCGCGACAGCGGAACCTGGATCGCCCTCGGCGTATCCCTCGTGTTCATCGTCGCGGGCATCGTGATGCACCGCGTCTTTGTCCATATCCTGAAAACGGGCGCCGACGAGGACAGCGCGCCCCCTTCCAAGAAAGAACCGGAACATGAGTGACATCCTGAACAAGATCGTGGCCGTCAAGCGCGAAGAGATCGCCGCGGCCCAGAAGAAGATCCCCCTGGCCGCCATGCGCGCCGATGCCGAGAGCCGCGTGCTCACGCGCGACTTCGAGGGTGCCCTGCGCGCCAAGATCGCCGCGGGCCAGGCGGCCGTGATCGCCGAGATCAAGAAGGCCAGTCCCAGCAAGGGCGTGATCCGCGAGGACTTCATTCCGGCCGACATCGCCCAGAGCTATGCCGAGGGCAACGGCAAGGTCAGCGCGGCCTGCCTCTCGGTGCTGACCGACCGGCAGTTCTTCCAGGGCCAGCCCGACTACCTCAAGCAGGCCCGGGCGAGCTGCGCGCTGCCGGTGCTGCGCAAGGACTTCATGGTCGATGCCTACCAGATCTACGAATCGCGCGCGATGGGCGCCGACGCGATCCTGCTGATCGCCGCCTGCCTGGAGGATGCGCAGATGGCGGAGTTCGAGGCGATCGCCCACAGCCTGGGCATGGCCGCGCTGGTGGAGGTGCACGACGGCGCCGAGCTGGACCGGGCCCTGAAGCTGCGCACGCCGCTGGTCGGCATCAACAACCGCAACCTGCGCACCTTCGAGGTGTCTCTGGACACCACCGTCTCGCTGCGCAAAGCGGTGCCGTCCGACCGGCTGCTGGTGGCGGAATCGGGCATCCTCACGCCGCAGGACGTCAAAACCCTGCGCGATGCCGACGTGCACGCCTTCCTCGTGGGTGAAGCCTTCATGCGGGCCCAGGAGCCGGGGGCCGCGCTGGCGAAGCTGTTCGCCTGATCCCGCCACCTTACCGCCCCCTGCTGCCGGCCTGCCCGGCGGCGGGCCGCCACCGACCATGCACCCTTCCGCGCAAGACCCTTCCCCGCCCTCGCAGCTGCAGAGCGCCGACCCGGCCGACTGGCCGGTGGCGCCCGGCTGGCAGCCGCTGGTCGATGACTTCTTCGCGAGCGCGCGCGGGCAGGCGCTGCGGCTGTTCCTGCGCCAGCGCCTGGAAGCGGGCGCGGTGATCTTCCCGCCGCGGCCGCTGCGCGCGCTCGAACTCACGCCGCCCGAGTCGGTGCGCGTGGTCATCCTCGGGCAGGACCCGTACCACGGCCGCGGGCAGGCCGAAGGGCTGGCCTTCTCGGTCGCACCCGGCGTGCAGCTGCCGCCCTCCCTGCGCAACATCTTCAAGGAGCTGCAGCGCGATCTGGGGCAGCCCTTCCCCGCCTGGCCCGAGCCGGGCGGCAGCCTCGTCAAATGGGCGAAGAACGGCGTGCTGCTCCTCAACACCTGCCTCACCGTGGAAGAGGCCCAGCCCGCCAGCCACTCGGGCAAGGGCTGGGAGCAGCTCACCGACGCGGTGATCCGCAAGGTGGGCGAGGGCGACCGGCCCGCGGTCTTCATGCTCTGGGGCTCCCACGCACAGTCGAAACGGCCGCTGATCGACGCCGACCGGCACCTGGTGCTCACGGCCAACCATCCGTCGCCCCTCTCGGCGCTGCGGCCGCCCGTGCCGTTCATCGGCTGCGGTCACTTCGGCCGGGCGCGCGAGTTCCGCGAGCAGCAGGCCGCGACGTAGCGGGCCGGCGGCCTGCGGGCGACAGCCCGCTGCGCCCGCGCAGCGACCGGTTCGCGCGGCGGCGCGGGGCTTCGCGCCGGCACGGCACCGCCGCCTGCGCCGGCGCAGCATGGGCCCTGCCGGATGGCGGGCGCCGCGCGGGGTCGCGCGGCCCGCCATCGCGGACCCACCCGTCAGGCGGACCTCATGGATACACGAAACGTGAACCGCGGCCACCGTGCCCCGCGCGGCGGCCCCTCCGTGCCGCCGGCGGC
>NZ_JAUZUQ010000015.1:0-129266 GCF_031844105.1 Acidovorax sp. PRC11
GGTGCGTGGTCTGCGAGCGCGAGTACGAGGCGCCGGACATGGCCCATTGCCCCGCCTACCGCGGCCACATCTGCTCGCTGTGCTGCACGCTGGATGCGCGCTGCGGCGACATGTGCAAGCCCCATGCGCACCTGGCCGTGCAGTGGGCGGCGGCGCTGCGCTGGCTGCTGCCGCGCAGCGCCTGGCGCCTGCTGGATTCGGGGCTGGGGCACTTCCTGCTGCTGATGCTGGTGATCGCGCCGCTGCTGGCCGCGGTGTTCGGGCTCTTCTACCACCAGGAACTCCAGTCGCTGGGCGCGGCCGGCGCGCCGGTGGGCGCGCTGCGGTCGGGGCTGCTCAAGGCCTACCTGGCACTGCTGGTCATCTCGGGCATCGTGGCCTGGTGGCTGGTGCTGGCCCACAAGAGCCGCAAGGTGGCGCAGGAGGAATCGAACCGGCAGACGCACCTGCTGCAGCGCGAGATCACGCTGCACCGGCAGACCGACCAGGCGCTGCAGGAGGCCCGCCGCACGGCGGAGCAGGCGCGCGGCGTGGCCGAGGAAGCGCGCGAGGAGGCGGAGCACGCCCGGCGCCTGGCCGACCAGGCCAACCAGGCCAAGAGCCGCTACATCAGTGCCATCAGCCACGAGCTGCGCACGCCGCTCAACAGCATCCTGGGCTATGCGCAGCTGATGGGGGAGGACGCGTCCGTGCCGCCGCACCGCCAGCAGGCGGTGGGGGTGATCCGGCGCGGCGGCGAGCACCTGCTCACGCTGATCGACGGCACGCTGGACATCGCCCGCATCGAGAGCGGCAAGCTCACGCTGCAGGTGCGCCCGATGCGATTCGCCGACTGCGTGCACGAGATGGTGGAGATGTTCGAGCCCCAGGCCCGCGCCAAGGGCCTGGCGTTCCGTTTCGATCCGCAGGGCGTGCTGCCCGAGGTGGTGCGCGGCGACGACAAGCGGGTGCGGCAGATCCTGATCAACCTGATCGGCAACGCCATCAAGTTCACGCCGGGCGGCCACGTGCGCCTGGGTGTGCGGCACGCGCGCGAGCTGGCGCTGATCGAGATCGAGGACAGCGGGCCGGGCCTGACCGATGCCGAGCGCGCCAGCATCTTCGAGCCCTTCGCGCGGGGCACGGCCAGCAGCCAGGGCGCGGCGCCCGGCGCAGGCCTGGGGCTGACGATCGCGAAGATGCTGACCGAGCTGATGGGCGGCGAGATGACGGTGGCCAGCCGGCCGGGCGCGGGCGCGCTGTTCCGCATCCGCCTGTTCCTGCCCGAAGTGCATCCGGGGGCGCTGGCCGCCGATGTGAACGCGGCCCGCCCGCGCGCGGTGCGTCGCGGCTATGCCGGCCCGCGCCGCCGCATCCTGGTGGTGGACAACGAGGAGCCGGACCGCGAACTGCTGGTGCAGTTGCTCGCGCCCCTCGGCTTCGAGCTGCGCACCGCCGCCAGCGGGCACGATGCGCTCGACCTGCTGGCCGCCGGCTATGGGCCGGACGTGGTCTTCATGGACCTGGCCATGCCGGGCATCGACGGCTGGGAAACGATCCGCCGCCTGCGTGCCGCGGGCCATGTGCGGACGCATGTGGCCGTGGTGTCCGCGAACGCCTTCGACAAGGGGCTGGAGAACGACGTGGGCATCAGGCCCGAGGACTTCATCGTGAAGCCCGTGCGCCATACCGAGCTGCTGGACTGGCTGGAGCGGCGGCTGTCCCTGCAGTGGCTGCCGGAGGCCGCGCCCTCCGTTCCGCCGCCCGGGCCCCCTGCGCCGCTGCCGGCGCTGGCGCTGGCCGCGCCGGATGCCGCCCGGCTCGCCCCGCTGGCCGAGGCCGTGGAGCTGGGCTACTACCGGGGCGTGATGGCCCAGCTGGCGGAGATCGAGTCCGCGCAGCCCGAATGCGCCGCCTGGATCGCCCAGGCGCGCGCGCTGGCGCGGCAGTTCCAGTTCGAGGCACTGGCCCGCCTCATGACACCGACCCGAGCCCCATGACCGACGCGCACATGCCTTCCGCCCCTGCTTCCGATTCCGCCGCCGCGCGCGCCGCGCCGCTGAGGGAGCACGACAGTGCCGGCCTGGTGCTGATCGTGGACGACGTGCCCGACAACCTGGCCGTGCTGCACGACGCGCTGGACGAATCCGGCTACACCGTGCTGGTCGCCACCAGCGGCGAGACCGCGCTGGCCCGGGCCGCCCAGGCCATGCCCGACGCGGTGCTGCTCGACGCCATGATGCCCGGCATGGACGGCTTCGAGGTCGCGCGCCGCCTCAAGGCCCACGCCGCCACCGCGCACATCCCCATCATCTTCATGACGGGCCTCACCGAGACCGAGCACCTGGAGGCGGCCCTGGCCGCCGGCGCCGTGGACTACGTGACCAAGCCCATCAAGCCGCGCGAGGTGCTGGCGCGCATGCATGTCCATCTGCAGGGCGCGCGCCGCGCGCGGCAGGACATGCGCCAGGCCGGGCAGGCGCGCAATGCGCTGGATGCCTTCGGCTACGCCAGCATCACCGTGCGCGCGAGCGACGGCCGGCTGATGTGGCAGACCGCGCTGGCGCGCACGCTGCTGCGCGCGTATTTCCCGGCCGAAGGCGATGCACCGCACGATCCGGCCGCCACGCCGCAGCCGGTGGCCGACTGGCTGCGGGCGCTGCTGCCGCAGGTGCCGTCGTTCGCCGCGCAGCAGACCGAGCCGCCGCGCCTGGTGGTGGAGCGCGGTGCACGGCGCCTGTCGTTCAGCCTGCACCGGCAGACCGGCGACAGCGAGGGCGGGGGCGACTGGCTGATCGTGATGCGCGAGGTGTCCGACGCGGCAGTGATCGAGGCGCTGGCCCTGGGCTTCCGGCTCACCGCGCGCGAGGCCGAGGTGCTGTACTGGCTGCTCAAGGGCAAGACCAACCGCGACATCGGTGACATCCTGGGCTCCAGCCCCGCCACGGTGAAGAAGCACCTGGAGCGCGTCTATGTGAAGCTGGGGGTGGAGACGCGCACGGCCGCGGCGGGCATCGCCATGGCGCGCATCCGGCAGACGCATCCGCAGTTCGAGGGATAGGTGCCTTCCGTCCGCTGGGGCGCGCAGTAACCCTACGGAACGCCGAAATATACATTCTGTGACAATTGGCGCAGGGTGTGCGGCCCCGCGCCCGGTTGCCGAAGCCCGTCCGGCCATCGGCTTGCGCCCCTTCCCATGAACGACACCGTCCCCCCGCGCCGGGCAGACCCGCGCCGCGATCGCCCGCTGCTGCGGCGGCTGTTTCCCGCCATCTGGGTTCTGCTGGCGCTGATCGGCCTGGGCGCCTACCTGCTCATCACCAACGCGCTCAGCCAGGACGCCGACGTCCTGACGCGCTCGCGCGTCTTCATCCAGCGCAGCCTGGAGCAGCAGCGGGGCGAGATGGGGCGCAACATCATCAACTACAGCAAGTGGGGCGAGGCCTACCGGCACCTGCACCTGAAGGTGGACAAGTTCTGGGCCGACGACCAGCGCAACGTGGGCGACATCCCGTTCGACCTGTACGGCTACAACGGCGTTTGGGTGGTCGATGGGCGGGACCGCACGGTGTACGGCGTCATCGACGGCCGGTCCACCGCGCGGCCGCTCACCGACTGGCTCCAGGGCGACGTGGCCGGGCTGGTCGCCGAGGCGCGCCGCCCGGAGCTGAAGGACGGCAGCGAAGTGCGGGCGATGGAGGTGGCGGGCATGCCGGCGATCGTGGCCGCTGCCACCATCACGCCGGGGTGGGATGCGTCCGTGCCGGTATCGCCCGGCCCTCCCTCCGTGATGATGTTCGTGACGGTGCTGGACGCCGCCCGGCTCGGGCAGCTGAGCGACACCTACGGCCTGCCGGCCCTCACCGTGTCGCGCCAGCCGCTGCCGGGCTACGAGTCCATGCCGCTGCCGGGCTCCGCCATCCGGCTGAACTGGCAGCCGCCCCGGCCGGGCCGCGACCTGCTGCGCCAGACCCTGCCGCTGTTCGCGGGCGGCGTGCTGCTGTTGCTCGGCGTGCTGTTCCTGCTGCTGCGCAATGCCCTCGCGTCGTCCCGGCAGATCGATGCGCAGCTGCACGCCCTGCGCACCAGCCAGGCGGGGCTGCAGGACAGCGAACGGCGCTTCCGCGACATGGCGGAGACCTCGTCGGACTGGCTGTGGGAGACGGATGCCGCAGGGCGCCTCTGCTACCTCTCCGACCGGTTCTCGCAGGTGACCGGTCACCGCCGCGGCGACTGGCTGGGCCGGCCGCTGGACGAGCTGCTCCGGCCCGAGGGCGCCGAGCCGCTGCTGCCCTGGATGGAGCGCGCAGGCGCGCGCGGGAACGACGGCGCGCACGGCTCCGCGCGCAACTCCCTGACCTGCCACATCGACGACAGCGCGGGCCTGCAGCGCATCTGCCGCATCACCGCGCGCGCGGTCGAGGGCGGCCAGGGCTTCCGCGGCACGGCCACCGACCTCACCGAGGAATGGCAGGCCCAGGCGCGGGTGCGGCACCTTTCTCTGCACGACATGCTCACCGGCCTGCCCAACCGGCGGCGGCTGCACCAGTTCCTGGCGGCGCACCTGGAGCCGGGCGGGCCGCTGGTGCTGCTGTGCCTGGACCTGGACCGCTTCAAGCCCGTCAACGACGCGCTGGGCCACGCGCTGGGAGACCAGGTGCTGCAGGAAGTGGCCCGCCGCCTGCTGACGCTGGTCGGGCCGCAGGATCTCGTCGCGCGGCTGGGCGGGGACGAGTTCGTCCTCGCGCTGCCGGGTGATCTGCCGCAGGAGTCCATCGACAGCCGCTGCGCCGCCGTGGTGGCCGCGCTCGGCGAACCCTTCGTGCCCGATGGCCGGACGACCGTCTTCATCGGCTCCAGCGTCGGCGTGGTGCAGGCGCCGCGGCACGCCGACACGGCGCAGGAACTGCTGCGCAAGGGCGACATCGCGCTCTACGACGCAAAGGCGGCCGGCCGCAACACTTGGCGCCGCTACACCGATGCGCTGGACCGGCAGGCGATGGAGCGGCTGCAACTGGAGCAGGACCTGCGCGCGGCGTTGCGCACCGGCGCGCTGCGCCTGCACTACCAGCCCTGCCATGCGGTGGACGGCGGCGCGCTGCGCAGCCTGGAGGCGCTGGTGCGCTGGCAGCATCCATCGCGCGGGCTGCTGCTGCCCGAGGCGTTCCTGCCGCTGGCGCAGGACACGGGCCTGATCCGGCCGCTCGGCCGGTGGGTGCTGGAGACGGCATGCCGCGACGCCGCCGGCTGGCCGGCCGGCGTGCGCGTGTCCGTGAATCTCTCGGCCGGCCAGTTCGGCAGCGCGGGCGCGCAGGGCGACGATCTGGCCTCCGTGGTGGCGGCGGCGCTGCGTGCCAGCGGTCTCGCGCCGCAGCGTCTGGAACTGGAGATCGGCGAGGAAGTATTGCTGGTGCATGGCCAGGAAGCGATGGAATGCATCGCGGCGCTCAAGCGGCAGGGCGTGCGGCTGACGCTGGGGGATTTCGGATCGGGCTTCTCGCCGCTGGCCTGCCTGCGGCAACTGCTGCCCGACGGCATCAAGATCGGCCGCGGCTTCGTCGCGCACCTGCCCGAGCGGCCGCATGACCAGGCGATCGTGCAGGCGGTGAGCGCCCTGGCGCACTCGCTGGGCCTGTCGGTGCGCGCCGAGGGCGTGGAAACCCGGGCCCAGCTCGACTGCCTGATGCGCCATCCGTGCGACGAAGTGCAGGGCTTCCACTTCGGCGGGGCGCTGCCGGCCGACGCGCTGGGCGGGCTCTGGGCCGCGGCCCCGGCCGCCCCGATGGAAGGCACCTGTGCCACCGGCCCGGCGCAGGGTCGTGCCCCGGACAGGAGCGTGCCGCCGGGCGCATGACCTCCGCCGCCGCCATCGCCAATCAGCGGCCCACGGCCTTTTCCAGTTCCGCCTTGTTCATCTTCGAGCGGCCCGCGATGCCCTTCCTGCGGGCTTCCTCGTAGAGCTGCTCGCGCGTGCGGCCCTGTGCGCCGGTGTGGGAGCGCTTTCCGCCGCGCACCGGCGCGGGCGTGTCGTGCACGGTTTTCGGACTGGCCTCCTTCGCCTCGCCGTGCTGCGCGCGTTCCTTGTTCACGGTGCGGGCCGCTATCTGCTCGGCGGTCTTCTCGCTGCGCCCGCGGTCCTTCAGGCTGTCCTTGATGTGTTCGTACTGGCGTTCGCGTCGGTCGCTCCAGGCGGCTCGGGGCATGGCGTACTCCTTGGTTCCGATGGAAGGAAGGGCGATGCCTGTGCGGCACCGGGTGGCGTTATCTGAACGCCTCGGCACGGCCCGCCCTGTCGGCGCAGGGGGAGTGACGCCGTAGGACGCCGCACGGCGTGCCGGGCACGCGGATTGCCGCGCATGGCGATGAAGGCTCAGGCAGTCAAGGGCGGCGTTGGGCGCGGGGCGGCGGCATGGCCGTTGCGCAGCACCATCGCCGTGCCGATCGCCAGTCCGGCGCCGAAAGCGGCGTACACGGCGGCCAGCGCGGGGCGGCTGAGGTGGTGCTCGAAGCCGGGCGTGAAGCGGCGCGGGGTGAGCCGGAAATCGACGTAGCAGGCCGCCGCGGAGGTGACCGCCGCGCGGCGGCAGACCTGGCCCCAGGTTTCCCGCGGAGCCGGTCCGCGTGCGTCGCGGGCTGCGGCGCTGGCAGCGGCCCAGAAGACGGACGCACCGTGGTGGATGAGGTAGCCGGGCAGGGTGTGGGAGAGGCGGGTGCGGTGCTCGCGCAGCGCGGAGTCGCCCCAGAACCAGTGGCTGACGGCGTTGACGGGCGTCACCGTGGCACGGGCCTGGCGTCGGCCCGCGCACAGCAGGGCCACGGTGGAGAGCACGCTGGCCCAGCCGCCAGCGATGGCGCCTTCGCGCAGGGTACGGTTCCAGTCGATGGGCATGGCGGGCTCCTGGGGGTCGCGGTGAAAGGAAAGGGGGTGGGGAAGAGGGAGGGGGTAAGGAACATCATCGCCACCGGCGCGCCGCCGAGCCTGTCGGAGGGCGCATCCATCGCATGCAGGAGCGCACGTCCTGCGAAGCAAGAAAGGAAACAACGATCCATGGAATATCTCGTCGTCAAGTGGCTGCACATCCTCTCGTCCACGGTGCTGTTCGGCACCGGCATCGGCACGGCGTTCTACCTGCTCGTGGCGATGATCGGCAAAGACCTGCGCTTCATCGTGCCGATGACGCGCTGGGTGGTGCGCGCCGACTGGCTCTTCACCGGCACCACGGCGGTGCTGCAGCCGCTCACGGGCTGGTGGCTGGTGCACCTCATGGGCCTGCCGTGGAGCACCCCGTGGCTCGCGCGTTCGATCGGGCTCTACGCGCTGGCGATGGCCTGCTGGCTGCCGGTGGTCTGGATCCAGATCCGCATGCGCGACGCGGCCGTGCGCGCCGAGGCCGGGCAGCCTGGCGCCTGGGCCGAACTGTGGCGCTTCTTCATCGCCTGGGTACTGCTCGGAGTCCCGGCGCTGGCGGCGTTCCTGGCGATCTTCTGGTTCATGGTGAGCAAACCATCCGGCGGCTGATGGTTGATAATTGGTAATACCAATTCGTGTGAAATTTATTGCAATCGCAGGCTGTGCCGGGTTAACCCTGTATATTGTCAAAGGATCAGGTCGGAGAATGCGCGCTGCTGTGTGGATTGGTTGAATTGGTATTACCAATTTTGGCGCATACAGACCGTGCAGCAGTTTTTCCGGCGGGCCGCCACACCAGGCGCGCGCCGGCCCTCCATCACCGACCGACCTCGCCATGCAACCCCTCTGGCAGCAGAACTACGACCCCGCGGGAAACATCTGGATTTCCGCGCTGGTGGCGCTCATTCCCATCGTCTTCTTCTTCCTGGCCCTGACGCGGCTGCGGCTCAAGGGCTACCAGGCCGGCACCGTCACCGTGCTGCTGTCGCTGGCCGTGGCGCTGTTCTTCTACCGGATGCCCGTGAGCGCCGCGCTCGCCTCGGCCGTGTACGGCTTCTTCTACGGCCTGTGGCCGATCGCCTGGATCATCGTGGCCGCGGTGTTCCTCTACAAGATTTCGGTGGCGACGGGGCAGTTCGCCGTCATCCGCTCGTCGATCCTGTCGGTGACGGAGGACCAGCGCCTGCAGCTCATCCTGGTGGGTTTCTGCTTCGGCGCGTTCCTCGAAGGCGCGGCCGGCTTCGGCGCGCCGGTGGCCATCACCGCCGCGCTGCTGGTAGGCCTGGGCTTCAAGCCGCTCTACGCCGCCGGCCTCTGCCTGATCGCCAACACGGCGCCCGTGGCATTCGGCGCGATGGGCATACCGATCATCGTGGCGGGCCAGGTATCGGGCGTGGACGCCTTCGCCATCGGCCAGATGGCCGGCCGCCAGCTGCCGTTCATGACGGTGCTGGTGCTGTTCTGGCTCATGGCGATCATGGACGGCTGGCGCGGCGTGAAGGAGACGTGGCCGGCCGTGCTGGTGGGCGGCGGCTCGTTCGCCGTCATGCAGTTCCTCACGGCCAACTACATCGGCCCCGAGCTGCCGGACATCACCTCGGCCATCGTCTCGCTGGTGGTGCTGACGCTGTTCCTGAAAGTGTGGCAGCCCCGGCGCATCTTCCGCTTCGAGGCGGAGCCCGTGGCAGCCGGTGCGCGCGGCGGCGCAAGGCCGGCCGCGCGCGGCAAGGCCGCGCCCCCGGCGGCCACCGGTGTCTCCAGCGGCGTGCCGCTGACCGCCGGTGCCGTCTTCAAGGCCTGGTCGCCCTTCATCATCCTCACCGCCGTGGTCACGCTCTGGAGCCTCAAGCCCTTCAAGGCACTGTTCGCGGCGCAGGGCGCGCTCGCTTCCACCGTGGTCAACATCCCGGTGCCGTTCCTGCACAACCTGGTGGAGAAAGCCCCGCCGGTCGTCGCGGCCGCCACGCCGTACGGCGCGGTGTACTCGTTCAACTGGCTCTCCGCCACCGGCACGGCCATCCTGATCGCAGCGCTGGTCACGATCGTCTTCACGCGCCTGTCGCCCGCCAAGGCGGTGGCGACGCTCGGCGAAACCTTCAGGGAACTCGCCGTGCCGATCTATTCCATCGGCATGGTGCTGGCCTTCGCCTTCATCGCCAACTATTCCGGCCTGTCCGCCACGCTGGCGCTGGCCCTGGCGCACACGGGCCATGCCTTCACCTTCTTCTCGCCGTTCCTCGGCTGGATCGGCGTGTTCCTGACCGGCTCGGACACGTCGGCCAATGCGCTGTTCGCCGCGCTGCAGGCCACCACCGCGCAGCAGCTCGGCCTGCCGCAGGTGCTCACGGTGGCGGCCAACACCACGGGCGGCGTCACCGGCAAGATGATCTCGCCGCAGTCCATCGCCATCGCCTGCGCGGCGGTGGGGCTGGCCGGGCGCGAGTCGGACCTGTTCCGCTTCACGGTGAAGCACAGCCTGGTCTTCGCGGCCATCATCGGCATCATCACCACGCTGCAGGCCTATGTGTTTCCGTGGATGATCCCGGGGCATTGATGAACACCCCCCTTCCACGGCGTCCGCTGGCCGGGCCTGCTCCGCGGCCATCGGACCGGACAGGCCGTGCGGGGTCCATGCAACGCGCGTGGTGCCTGGCGCCACGGGAAGTCACCCCTGAACTTTTCTAGGAACACCATGCGCCTGGCCGATCACGTCGTCGAGAAACTGCTTGCCCTGGTGCAGGCCCGCGGGCTGCAGGCCGGCCAGCGGCTGCCCGCCGAGCGACAGCTCGCGGACGAGCTGGGCGTGTCCCGCACCTCAGTGCGCGAGGCGATCCAGAAGCTCGTGAGCCAGGGCCTGCTGGCCAGCCGGCGCGGCGACGGCACGTACCTGCAGGCGGCCGGCGCCGCGGAATGGCTGCAGCCGGCCGTGGCGCCGCTCAAGCAGCTGATGGAGTCCGATCCGCACTACCGCTACGACGTGCTGGAGACCCGCCATGCGCTGGAGAGCAGTACCGCGTGGCTCGCCGCCCAGCGCGCCACGCCGCAGGACAAGGACCGCATCCGGCGCTGCTTCGAAGTGATGCTGCAGCACCAGCAGAGCGGCAACTCCGAGCTGGCCGCGCGCGCCGACGCGCAGTTCCACCTCGCCATCGCCGAAGCCTCGCACAACCTGGTGCTGGTGCAGGTGATGCACAGCCTGTTCACCATGGTGCTCTCCACCGTGGAGCGCAACCGGCACGACATGTTCCGCCTGAGCGCGCCGCAGACCCTGCAGATGCTCACCGAGCAGCACCAGGGCCTGATGCAGGCCATCCTCGACGGCGACGCACAGCGCGCCCGGCTGTGCATCGGCGATCACCTGGAGCACGTGCGCACCACCATCCAGCGCCTGGACGAAGACCGCGCCCGCCGCGAGCGGTCCACGCGCATGCCGCTCGACGCGGGGCCCGCGCCGCTGCTGCCCAACGAATCCACACGACAACCATGATCATCTCTTCCACCGCCGACTACCGCGAGGCCGCGCGCCGGCGCCTGCCCCCCTTCCTCTTCCACTACATCGACGGCGGCGCCTATGCCGAGCAGACGCTGCGCCGCAACGTTGAGGACCTGGCTGCGGTCGCGCTGCGCCAGCGCGTGCTCAAGGACATGAGCCGGCTCGACACCAGCATCGAGCTGTTCGGCGAGAAGCTCTCGATCCCCGTGGCGCTCTCGCCCGTGGGCCTGACGGGCATGTACGCACGGCGCGGCGAGGTGCAGGCCGCGCGCGCGGCCGACCGGCACGGCGTGCCGTTCACCATGTCCAGCGTCTCGGTCTGCCCGATCGAGGAGGTGGCGCCGAAGCTCGGCCGGCCGATGTGGTTCCAGCTCTACGTGCTCAAGGACCGCGGCTTCATGAAGAACGCGCTGGAGCGCGCGCAGGCGGCGGGCTGCTCGGCGCTGGTGTTCACGGTGGACATGCCCGTGCCGGGCGCGCGCTACCGCGACGCGCATTCCGGCATGAGCGGCCCCCACGCCGCGCTGCGCCGCTACTGGCAGGCCGCCACGCACCCGCGCTGGGCCTGGGACGTGGGCGCGCTGGGCCGCCCGCACGACCTGGGCAACGTCTCGGCCTACCTCGGCAAGCCCACGGGCCTGGCGGACTACATGGGCTACCTGGGGGCGAATTTCGATCCGTCCATTTCCTGGAAGGACCTGGAATGGATCCGCGCCTTCTGGAAGGGCCCGATGCTCATCAAGGGCATCCTGGACCCGGAAGACGCGAAGGACGCGGTGCGCTTCGGCGCCGACGGCATCATCGTCTCCAACCACGGCGGGCGCCAGCTCGATGGCGTGCTGTCCTCCGCGCACGCGCTGCCGGCCATCGCCGATGCGGTCAAGGGGCAGATCAAGATCCTGGCCGACTCGGGCATCCGCAACGGCCTGGACGTGGTGCGCACCATCGCGCTCGGCGCCGACGCCGCGATGATCGGCCGCGCCTTCATCTATGCCCTGGCCGCGGCCGGCGAGGCCGGCGTGAAGCACGTGCTGGAACTGCTGGAAAAGGAGATGCGCGTGGCGATGACGCTCACGAGCGTGGCGAAAGTGTCCGACATCACCGGCGACCTGCTGGTGAAGGCCTGACGGCCTGGCGGCATCCCCCTGAGCGGCGGGGCCGCGCCTTATCAACGCCCGCGCCTTCGATGCGGCGCACGGATGAACCACATGATGGATGAATCGGCTACTGCTTCCACTTCGCGCGAGGCGCTGCTCGCGCAGCTGCGTGCCGCCGTCGGCGCGGCCCACGTGCTCACCGGCGACCAGGCCACGCGGCGCTTCCGCAAGGGGCACCGCACCGGCGAAGGGCCGGTGCTCGCCGTGGTGCGGCCCGGCACGCTGCTGGAGCAGTGGCGCGTGCTGCAGGCCGCCGTGGCGGCCGGGCGCATCGTCATCATGCAGGCGGCCAATACCGGGCTGACCGGCGGCTCGACGCCCGACGGCGCGGGCTACGACCGAGAGATCGTGCTCGTCAGCACGCTGCGCATCACCGGCGTGCAGGTGCTCGGCGGCGGCGAGCAGGTGGTCTGCCTGCCGGGCGCCACGCTGGACCGTCTCGAACAGGTGCTGGCGCCGCTCGGGCGCGAGCCGCATTCGGTGATCGGCTCGTCGTGCATCGGCGCCTCGGTGCTGGGCGGCATCTGCAACAACTCCGGCGGCGCGCTGGTGCGGCGCGGCCCGGCCTATACCGAGCTGGCGCTCTATGCCCGCGTGCGCGACGACGGCACGCTGCAGCTCGTGAACCACCTCGGCATCGCGCTGGGCAGCACCCCGGAAGAGATCCTCACGCGCCTGCAGAACGGCGACTACACCGCCGCCGAGGTGGCGCACGACCCCCAGCGCGCCGCCTCCGATCCGAACTACGGCGAGCACGTGCGCGCGGTGGACGCCGACACGCCCGCGCGCTTCAACGCCGATCCGTCGCGGCTGTTCGAGGCCTCCGGTTCCGCCGGCAAGCTCTGCCTGTTCGCCGTGCGGCTGGACACGTTCCCGAAGGAGTCCAGCACCGTCTTCTACATCGGCAGCAATGCACCCGACGACCTCACCGCCGTGCGCCGCCACCTGCTGACGGCACTGCCGCGCCTGCCGATCGCGGGCGAGTACATCCACCGCACGGCCTACGACATCGGCGAGCGGTACGGCAAGGACACCTTCCTGCTGATCGACCGCCTGGGCACGGCGCGGGTGCCGGCCGCGTTCGCGCTCAAGAGCCGCATCGACGGCTTCCTCGAGCGCTTCGGGCTGCGCGGCGTGACCGACCGCGCCATCCAGGCGCTGACGAACCTGCTGCCCAGCCATTTGCCGCCGCGCATGCGGCAGATGCGCGAGCGCTACGAGCACCACCTGCTGGTGCGCGTCTCCGACGACACGGCGCAGGCCACGCGCGAGTTCCTGGCGCGGCATTTCGGCGGCAGCACGAGCGGGGGCTTCTTCGAGTGCGATGCGCAGGAGGGCCGCAAGGCCTTCCTGCACCGCTTCGCCATCGCCGGCGCCGCCATCCGCTACCGCGAGGCGCACCGCGGCAGCGTGGAGGACATCGTGGCGCTGGACGTCGCGCTGCGCCGCAACGACCGCGAATGGGTGGAACAGCTGCCGGCGGACGTGGAGGCCGGCGTGGTGCACAAGCTCTACTACGGGCATTTCTTCTGCCACGTGTTCCACCAGGACTACATCGTGAAGAAGGGCGTGGACCCGCTGGCGATGGAGCACCGCATGTGGGGGCTGCTCGATGCGCGCCGCGCCGAGTACCCGGCCGAGCACAACGTGGGGCACCTCTACGTGGCCAAGCCCGCGCTGGCGGACTTCTACCGCCAGCTGGACCCGACCAACACGTTCAACCCGGGCATCGGGCACACGCCGCGGCTGCGCGGCTGGGAGGCCTGCTGCGATGCGCCCGCGCAGTGGCCGAAGGGCTATTCGGAGACGGACGGCGCCCGCGAAGGCGCGCAGGCCGCGGCGCTCTCCCGCTGAGCCGTGGCAGGGCCCGCGGCGGGCCCCGCAGCCCGCATGCGGCCCGCGAGCGCGATCACATGCCGAGCGATTTGAGCAGATCGTCCGTGTCGCTGTCGGACCCGGCCGCCGGCGGAGCGGACGGGGCCGATGCATTGCCGCCGTCCGCCTGCGCCAGCAGCGCGTCGGGATCGGGGGCTTCCTGCGGCTCGAAGTCGTAGAGCTTGATGAACTCGGTGCGGTCGATCGCGAGTTCCAGGTAGAAGATGTGGTTCTTGGCCGTGTAGAAGGTCACGCGGCGCGCCTCGGGCTGGTCGAGGTTGGCGTCCACGCTCAGCATCACCTGCTTGTTCAGCACCAGCATCTTCGGCTGGTTCTGCGTGATGTGCGTCTGCAGTTCGCGCCGCACCTTGCCGGTGAAATCGCCCACCACCTGGTTCATGAGCTCGCCCATCACGTTCGCCACCTCGTCGGAGGTGTAGGAGCTGGCGAGGTCGTCCTGCGACATGCCCATGCTCAGCAGGTAGCTCTGGTAGATCTCCATCGCCGCCTCCTTGCTGAGGTTGATGATGACCAGCCCGGAGAAGCCGCCGTCGAACAGCACGAAGCAGCCGATGTCGGGCCGCAGGCAGGTCTTGCTGATGCGCTGCACCATGCCGGAGTAGTGCAGCTGCGTCTGCGTGGCCAGGCTCAGCACGCGCGTGACGGAGTTGCACAGGCTGATCAGCAGGTCTTCGGTGCCGTAGGTGGGGGCGGACTTGTCGGGCGTGCTCATGGGGGTGCGGGCTGCGGTCGGGCTCAAAAAGGGGATGGCGCGGGCGGGCTCCCGGGCCGCGTGCAGTGTAGCGCGCGGACGGCTCCGCGCGGCCCCGGAACAGCCCGCGTTGCGGGACGCTAACGGGCGCCGCGCTCCAGGCCGGGCTCGGAGATGCGCCGCGCGTACACCGCGAGCACGATGCGTTCGGAATGCACCAGGTAGTCGTGCAGGGCGGCGGCCGCCTCCTGCAGCCGGCCGGCCTCGAACAGCTCGACGATCTTCACGTTCATTTCCACGTAGGGCGCGTGCAGGAATTCCGCGTCGTCGAGCAACCCGAAGGCCAGGCGCAGTTCGGCCAGCAGGTGCGAGAACATCACGTTCAGGCGCTCGCTGTCGGCCAGTTCCACCACGGCCATGTGGAACTCCATGTTCGCCGTGCCGGCACCCTGCCAGTCGCCCGCGTCGCGGCAGCGCAGGGCGGTCTCCACCGCCTGGCGCAGATGCTTCTTGGCCGGATGGCGCGGGTAGGCCTGGGCCAGCGCCTGGCATTCGATGAGCCGGCGCACGCGGTAGATGTCGATGATGGACGCGATGCTGGGCACCGCCACCGACACGCCCCGGTTGGGCTCGTGCTTGAGCAGGCCTTCCTTGGTGAGCAGGCGGAACACCTCGCGCAGGGTGTTGCGCGAGATGTCCAGGCTTTCGGCCAGCGCGGCTTCGGACAGGCGCTGGCCCGGGGCCAGTTCGCCGGCCACGATCCGGCGTCGGATCTGGTCGCTGACGCGGTCCGTCAGGTTCTGGGCGGGAAGTTCACTCATCGGCAGCGGGCAGGGGAAGGGGAGAGACACGGCGCCGCGGCAGGGCGGAGCGTACGTCCGGAGCGCCAGTGTATCGGGCGGCGGGCCTCCTGCGCACGCAGCCGGGGCGGCCGCAGCACCCTGCCGGTGCCATGGCCGCACCATCGCCATGCGGGTAATCCCCATCAACGATCAAATTCAAGTTGTTCAACAATTTGTTCAGATGATTCACCAATGGGTGGGTCTTTGATGAGAAGTTGGCGCGGTATTTGCTCATCACCGTGGGTCATCTTCCTCTTGCTTCTTCCCCTCGCAGAAACGGAAACACACCATGTGGCTCAAGGAAACCAACAAGGAAGAGCGCAAAACGCTCTTCGCCGCGTTCGTCGGCTATGGCGTCGATGCGTTCGACTACATGATCTATACCTTCATGATCCCGACCTTCATCCTGGTCTGGGGCATGACCAAGGCCGAGGCGGGCTACATCGCCACCGGCGCGCTCATCAGCTCGGCCGTCGGCGGCTGGCTGGCCGGCATCCTGGCGGACCGCTACGGCCGGGTGCGGATCCTGCAGCTGACGGTGCTGTGGTTCAGCTTCTTCACGTTCCTGAGCGGCTTCACCCAGTCGGCCGAACAGCTGTTCATCACCCGCATGCTGCAGGGGCTGGGCTTCGGCGGTGAATGGTCGGTGGGTTCGGTGCTGATCGCCGAGATGATCCGCGCCCGCCACCGCGGCAAGGCCGTGGGCCTGGTGCAGAGCAGCTGGGCCGTGGGCTGGGGCCTGTCGGCCATCGCCTTCTGGGCCGTCTATGCGCTGGTGGACCAGCAGTACGCATGGCGCGTGCTGTTCTGGCTGGGCGCGCTGCCCGCGCTCTTCATCCTCTACATCCGCCGCAACATCAGCGAGCCGGCCGTCTTCCGCGAAACCCGCGCCGAACTGGCCCGCACGGGGCAGAGCGCCAGCTTCTGGCTGATCTTCAAGCCGGGCGTGCTGCGCATCACGGTGTTCGCGAGCCTGCTGGCCACCGGCATGCAGGGCGCCTACTACGCCGTCACCACCTGGCTGCCCACCTACCTGAAGATGGAGCGCAACCTCTCCGTGCTGGGCACCAGCGGCTACCTGATGGTGCTGATCGTCGGTTCCTTCGCCGGCTATCTCACCAGCGCCTGGCTGTCCGACCGCCTGGGCCGCCGCCGCTGCTTCATCCTGTTCGCCGTCTGCGCGGGCGTTCTGGTGACCTGCTACACGCAGCTGCCGATCACCGACGCCGCCATGATGGTGCTGGGCTTCCCGCTGGGCTTCTTCCTCTCGGGCATCTTCTCGGGCATGGGCGCCTACCTGTCCGAGCTGTTCCCCAGCCACATCCGCGGCTCGGGCCAGGGCTTCTGCTACAACTTCGGCCGCGCGGTGGGCTCGGTCTTCCCTGCGATGATCGGCCACATGAGCGCCAGCATGCCGCTGGGCGTCTCCATCGGCTACATGGCGGCGGGCGCCTACCTGATCGTCGTCATCGCCTGCCTGCTGCTGCCCGAGACGCAGGGGCGCGAACTCTCCGCCAGCACCGAAGTGGCGACCTGAGGGCTGCGGTCCTGCTGCCTGCCCGCATCCCATTCCTCGACATCCCTTTTCTCTCGTATGCATATCGACCTGAACAGTGACCTGGGCGAGAGCCTGGGCGCCTGGCGCATGGGCGACGACGCCGCCATGCTCGGCATCGTCACCAGCGCCAATGTGGCCTGCGGCTTCCACGCAGGCGATGCGGCCGGCATCCTGGCCACGCTGCGCGCCGCGCGGGAGCGCGGCGTCTCGGTGGGCGCCCACGTCGCCTACCCGGACCTGGCCGGATTCGGCCGCCGCAACATGGATGTGGCGAGCGCCGACCTCGTGGCCGACGTCATCTACCAGATCGGCGCGCTGCAGGGCCTGGCCACGGCCGCCGGAACGCGCGTGACCTACGTGAAGCCGCACGGCGCGCTCTACAACACCATCGCGCACGATGAGCGGCAGGCGCGCGACGTGATCACGGCCATCCGCGCCATCGACCCGTCCCTCGCGCTGGTGGTGCTGGCCGGCTCGCCGCTCGAACGCTGGGCGGCGGACGCCGGCCTGCGCGTCGTGGCCGAAGCCTTCGCCGACCGCGCCTACACGCCGCAGGGCACGCTGGTGTCGCGGCGCGAGCCCGGCGCGGTGCTGCACGACGCGGCCGAGGTCGCACGCCGCATGCTGCAACTCGTGCGCGAAGGCACGGTGCAGGCCATCGACGGCAGCACCACCCGCGTGCGCGCCGACTCGATCTGCGTGCACGGCGACTCGCCCGGTGCCGTGGCCATGGCCCGTGCCGTGCGCGAGGCGCTGGAGCGCGAAGGCATTGCGCTGCGCGCCTTCGCATGATGAACCCGACCCCACGGAGCCGCCCATGAATTCCCCCCTGCAAACCGCCCGCGCCGAGGCCATGCAGGCCGCGCGCGACGCCCGCAACCGCTACCGCGCTGGCCTCATCGAACCCACCGCCGGCCGCGCCCCGGGCATGACCCAGGCCAACATGATCGCCCTGCCGCGCGACTGGGCCTGGGACTTCCTGCTTTACGCGCAGCGCAATCCCAAGCCCTGTCCGGTGCTGGACGTGATCGAGGCCGGCAGCCACGCCACCGTGCTCGCCGAAGGCGCCGACCTGCGCACCGACATTCCCCGTTATCGTGTCTGGCGCGACGGCCGGCTCGCCGAAGAAGTCTCCGACGCCACCGCGCTCTGGGCCGAGCACCCGGATCTCGTCACTTTCCTGATCGGTTGCAGTTTCACGTTCGAGACGCCGCTGCAGGAGGCCGGCATCGAGGTGCGGCACATCGCCCAGGGCTGCAACGTTCCGATGTACCGCACGCAGCGCCAGTGCCGGCCCGCGGGGCGGCTGCGCGGCGAGCTGGTGGTGTCGATGCGCCCCGTTCCCGCCGACCGGGTGGCCGATGCGGTGTCGATCTCGGGCCGTTTCCCGTCGGTGCATGGCGCGCCCGTGCACGTGGGCGACCCGGCGGCGCTGGGCATCGCCGACCTGGCGCGGCCCGACTTCGGCGATCCGGTGGAGATCCGTCCCGGCGAGGTTCCCGTGTTCTGGGCCTGCGGCGTGACGCCCCAGGCGGCCGTGATGGCATCGGGCGTGCCTTTCGCCATCACCCACGCGCCGGGCTACATGTTCATCACCGACGTGCCCGACAGCACCTACCACGTGTGACGGCCCGCAGTTTTCCCTTTACCGGCTGGAGTTCCGATTGCGCTTTCTTCCCGTCAACCTGAATGCCCTGCTGGTCGAGCTGGACGATCTGGACCAGACCCTCGCGCTGCTCGCGTCGCTGCGGCGCACGCCCGTCGGCGGCATCGAGGAACTGGTGCCGGCCGCGCGCACCCTCCTGGTCCTTTTCCGGCCCACGGTGCAGAGCTTCGCCGCGCTGGTGGATGCCATCGCGCGGCGCGACGTGCGCGGCACGGCGCAGCGCGGCGACATGCTGCTGGAGATTCCCGTGCGCTACGACGGCGAGGATCTGGCCGAGGTGGCCGGGATGCTGGGCACGACGCCCGAGGACGTAGTGCGCCGCCACACCGGCAGCGAATACACCGTGGCCTTCACCGGCTTCGCTCCCGGCTTCGGCTACCTGGCCGGCGGTGATCCGTCCCTGGACGTGCCGCGCCGCCGCACCCCGCGCACCCGCATCCCGGCCGGCGCCGTGGGCCTGGCGGGCGTGTTCAGCGGCATCTATCCGCAGGCCAGCCCGGGCGGCTGGCAGATCATCGGCACCACGCCCCTGGCGATGTGGGACATCGACCGCGATCCCCCCGCGCTCCTGCAGCCCGGCGCGCGCGTGCGCTTCGTGGACATGGCCACGCTGAGCGGGGCGGCGCGCGAGGCGCTCTGCGCAGCGGGGCCTGGAGCGGCTCTGGCACCCGCACCCGCACCTGCCGCCGTCGCTTCGGCCGAGAGCGGGGCTGGTGGGGCGGCGCTGGGCGTGGTGTCCGCAGGCCTGCAGACCCTGTTCCAGGACCTGGGCCGCCATGGCCATGCAGGGCAGGGCGTTTCGGCCTCCGGCGCGATGGACCGGGCCGCCTGCCGCGCCGCCAACCGGCTCGTGGGCAATCCTTCCGGCGCCGCCTGCCTGGAGACGGTGCAGGGCGGCCTGCGCCTGCGCAGCCAGGGCGACACCGTCGTGGCCGTGGCCGGTGCGGATGCGCCCCTGCTGTGCACGGCCGCCGACGGCCGGCGCTGGCCGGTGCCGCGCTACACGCCGGTGGCGCTGGCCGATGGCGACGAACTCTCCATCGGCGAGCCGACCGCCGGTGCGCGCTGCTACCTGGCGGTGCGCGGTGGATTCGGCGTGGCGCCGGTGCTGGGCAGCTGCTCCACCGACACGCTCGCCCGCGTGGGCCCACCGGCCGTGGCCGCCGGCGACGTGCTGCCCGTGCGCCCACCGCAGGGCCTGCCCGTGGTGGGTGCTGCCGAGATGCCCCCGGGTGGGCTGCCCGGGGCGGGGTGCGAGGTCGTGCTCGACTGCGTGCCCGGGCCGCGCACCGACTGGTTCACGCCCGAAGCCGTCGCGCTGCTGGCCTCCCAGCGCTGGCAGGTCACGCCGCAGTCCAACCGCGTGGGCCTGCGCCTGGCGGGCGAGGTGTCGCTGGCGCGCGCCGTGCCGGGCGAACTGCCCAGCGAAGGCACCGTGGCCGGCGCCATCCAGGTGCCGCCCAGCGGCCAGCCCGTGCTGTTCCTGGCAGACCATCCGCTCACCGGCGGCTACCCCGTCATCGGCGCCGTCGCACCGTACCACCTGGATCTGGCAGGCCAGATCCCCGTGAACGCCTGGGTGCGTTTCCGGCCCATCCGCGCCTTTGAACCCGTCACCCGTTCCTGAACACCATGAAAAAAGTCCTGATTGCCAACCGCGGCGAGATCGCGGTCCGTATTGTCCGCGCCTGCGCCGACTACGGCCTCGGCTCCGTCGCCGTCTATGCCGACGCCGATATCGACGCGCTGCACGTGCGCATGGCCGACGAGGCCTGGGGCCTGGGCGGCGACCGCCCGGCCGATACCTACCTGCACATCGAGAAGCTGCTCGACGCCGCCCGCAAGAGCGGTGCCGATGCCGTGCACCCCGGCTACGGCTTCCTGTCCGAGAACGCGGGCTTCGCGCGGGCGGTGATCGGTGCCGGCCTGACCTGGATCGGCCCGCCGCCCGAGGCGATCGAGCGGCTGGGCGACAAGGTCGAGGCGCGCCGGCTCGCGCTGCAGGTGGGCGCGCCGCTCGTGCAGGGCACGGCCGACCCGGTGCACGACGTCTCCGAGGTGCTCGCCTTCGCCGAGCAGCACGGCCTGCCGATCATCATCAAGGCGGCGTTCGGCGGCGGCGGCCGCGGCATGAAGATCGCCTGGCGCATGGACGAGGTGGAAGACCTCTACGCCTCCGCCGTGCGCGAAGCCACGGCAGCCTTCGGCCGCGGCGAATGCTTCGTGGAGCAGTTCCTGGACCGCCCGCGCCACATCGAGGCCCAGGTGCTGGCCGACACGCACGGCAACGTGGTGGTGCTGGGCACGCGCGACTGCTCCCTGCAGCGGCGCAACCAGAAGCTCGTGGAGGAGGCGCCCGCGCCCTTCCTCACGCCGGAGCAGCGCGAGCGCATCCACACCTCGGCCCGCGACATCTGCGCCGCCGCCGGCTACACGAGCGCCGGCACGGTGGAATTCCTGCTCTCGGGCACGGGCGCGATCTCGTTCCTCGAAGTGAACACGCGCCTGCAGGTGGAGCATCCGGTCACCGAGCAGACCACGGGCGTCGATCTCGTGGTGGAGCAGTTCCGCATCGCCGAAGGCTTGCCGCTGCGCGTCACGCAGACGCCCGAGCCGCTCGGCCATTCGATCGAATTCCGCATCAACGCCGAGGACGTGGGCCGCGGCTTCCTGCCCACGCCCGGGGGCGTGACCCGGTTCGATCCGCCCTCGGGCCCCGGCGTGCGGCTGGACACCGGCGTGCAGGCCGGCTCCATCGTGCCGGGCACCTTCGATTCGCTCATGGCGAAGCTCATCGTGTCGGGTTCCACACGTGCCCAGGCCATCGCGCGGGCGCGCCGCGCGCTGCGCGAGTTCCGCATCGACGGCGTGGCCTCGGTGCTGCCCTTCCACCGCGCGGTGATGGAGCACGAGGATTTCACCAACGGTGAAGCCCTGCGGGTGCACACCCGCTGGATCGAGACCGATTTCGCCGAGACCCTGGCTGCGGCAGCCCGTGCCGAGCCGCTGCAGGACACCGCCCTGGTGCGCACCGCGATCGAGATCGACGGCCGGCGCGTGGCGCTGGGCCTGCCGGCCGTGCTCCTGCAGGGGCTGCAGTCCGCGGGCGGCGGGACTGCTGCGGTGGCCGCGGCCACCCCGGCCGCAGCGGCGCAGGAAGGCGCCGTGCCCGCGCCCGTGGCCGGAACCGTCCAGGCCTGGAAGGTCGCCGAGGGCGACACCGTGGCCGAGGGCGATGTGGTGGCCGTGATGGAGGCGATGAAGATGGAGATGCAGGTCACCGCGCCGCGGGCGGGGCGGATCACGGACCTGGTGGCCACCGGCAGCTACCAGGCCGCAGGCGCGCCGCTGGCCCACGTGGCCTCCTGAGCCGTTCTGCCCGGCCCGGCCCCGGCAGCCGGACCTGCCTGCACCCCCGGTGTCCCGGGCGGCATCCGGGGCGGTGCCGGTGCAGGGAAGGAGACCGTCAGCGGCCGAACGGCCAGGCGGTCTGGCCGGCGGGGTTGTTGTGGTTGTCCCAGTTGACGGGCCGCGGATCGGCGATGGTGTTCTCGTCCTGGCTGAACCGCCCGTACTGCGGAGCGATGCCCGGGTCGTCTTCCCAGGTCGCCTGCTGGGTGAACTTGCCGGTCTTGCGGTTGAACTTCAAGGCATGCATGGCCGTCTTGCCGCCCCAGTCGGTCGAGGGCAGGGAGATGAAGTTCACCGCGTACTCGTCGTCGGTCATCTTGCCGTTCACCACGAACACGCCGTAGTGCTCTTCACCGGGCGAAATGATCTTGTAGACGCCGTTGTCGTAGTAGTACAGCGTGGCGTCCTCGAACGGCTTCTTCTCGTACAGCTTCTCGTAGAAGAGCTTCTGCGTGAAGGTCGGCTTGCCGAACTGGACTTCCACCGAGGGCGCGCGCGTGCCGCCACCACTTTGGGCCGAGACGACGGAGACCATGGTGCAGGCGATGAGTGACAACAGCAATTTCTTCACAGTGACCTTCTTTGGGATGGTTGAGGGGACGCATGCCCCCCGCGCCGTGCCGGCGGCAACGGTGTGTCGCACAGGGGACATGACCGATGATCGTAGTCACTGTCGAGTTGCATGGCGTGCTTCTCGATTCACAAAAATTGAATCGTTGCATCAATTTCATTGAAGATTTCCGGGGGCTCCCGTTCTAGACTGCGGCGCACGCACCTGTTATGCGCCCCTGACCAGAACGACCTCTGCCGAACCCCCATGAATCCGACCCGCCCGGCCCGCTACACGGCCACCGCCATCGCCCTGCACTGGATCCTCGGGGCGGCCATCGTGGCCGTCTTCCTGCTCGGGCTGTACATGACGGACCTGCCGTTCTCGCCGCAGCGCCTGAAGCTCTACAACTGGCACAAGTGGGCCGGCGTGGCGATCCTGGCGCTGTCGGCGCTGCGGTTGCTCTGGCGCCTCACGCACCGCCCGCCCGCCCTGCCCGCGGCCGTGGAATCCGCCATGCCCGCATGGCAGCGCGCGGCGCACCACGGGACGCACCACCTGATGTACCTGCTGTTCTTCGCCGTGCCGCTCGTGGGCTGGGCCTACAGTTCCGCCGCCGGCTTCCCGATCGTGTTCCTCGGCATCGTGCCGCTGCCGAGTTTCGTGCCGGCGAGCCCCGGACTGGCGGAGGCCATCAAGCCCTGGCACTGGATCACCGCCTACGCCCTGGCCGCGCTGGTGGTGCTGCATGTGGCCGCGGCCCTGAAGCACCAGCTCATCGACCGCGACGGCCTCATCGGCCGCATGCTGCCCGGGCGGGCCTGACGGGCCGGGCAATGGGCACCGCGGGCCGCCTGCGTCCTGTCACCGAATCAACGAACGAACCAACGGAGCGATCCATGCAACGACTTCCTTCCCTCTTCGCCGGTCTCGCGCTGGCATCCTCCGCGCTGCTGGCCGGCGCTCCCGCGTTCGCGCAGCAGAAGCTCGTGCCCGAGCAGAGCGAGATCACCTTCGTGAGCAAGCAGATGGGCGTGCCCGTCGAGGGCCGCTTCAAGAAGTTCGATGCGCAGGTGGCCTTCGATCCCGCCAAGCTCTCCACCAGCAAGGTCACGATCACCGTGGACACCGGCAGCGCCACCCTGGGCGTGAAGGAGTCCGACGCCGAGCTGCCCAAGGCCACGTGGTTCAACGTGCCCAAGTTCCCGCAGGCGACATTCCAGTCCACGGCCATCAAGTCCACGGGGCCGGGCAGGTTCGAGGTGGCCGGCAAGCTGAGCATCAAGGGCGCCACGCAGGACGTGGTCGCACCGGTCACGCTCACCCAGAGCGGCGCCACCACCGTCGCCACGGGCAGCTTCCCCATCAAGCGACTCGCCTTCAAGATCGGCGAGAACGAGTGGGCCGACACCTCCATGGTGGCCGACGACGTGCAGGTGAAGTTCAAGCTCGCGCTCACCGGCGTACCCAAGCTCTGACACCGGGCTGCCCGCGTCCCCGCGTCTTCCCTCGATTTCCTTCGTTCCCCCGTTCCCTTCGTTCTTTCTTTCTTTCTTTCAACCGGAGATACCGACATGCGCAAATCCCTGTTCGCCCTGGCCGCCGCGGCCGCCCTCGTTGCCGGTGCCGCCCAGGCGCAG
This sequence comes from Acidovorax sp. PRC11, assembly GCF_031844105.1. Lineage (NCBI taxonomy): Bacteria > Pseudomonadati > Pseudomonadota > Betaproteobacteria > Burkholderiales > Comamonadaceae > Acidovorax > Acidovorax sp. PRC11. Next base: position 23,794 of record NZ_JAUZUQ010000015.1, read on the forward strand.
ACCGCCACGTACACGGTGGAGCCGACGCACACCTTTGCCACGTTCGAGATCAGCCACTTCGGCGCCAGCGTGAACCGTGGCCGCTTCGACAAGAAGGAAGGCACGATCGAGCTCGACAAGGCCGCCAAGACCGGCAAGGTGGACATCACCTTCCAGATCAACTCCATCAACACCGGCACGCCGCCCTTCGACAAGCACCTGCAGAGCGCCGACATCTTCGACGCAGCCAAGTACCCCACCGCGCGCTTCGTGGGTGACCAGTTCACCTTCGACGGCGACAAGCTCGTCTCCGTGGCCGGCAACCTGACCCTCAAGGGCCAGACCCATCCCGCGACCTTCAAGGCCAACCAGTTCGCCTGCTACCAGAGCCCGATGCTCAAGCGCGAAGTGTGCGGCGGCGACTTCGAAACGACCATCGACCGCACCCAGTTCGGCCTGGACTACGGCGTGCAGTACGGCTTCCCGAAGAACGTGCGCATCGTCGCCCAGGTCGAGGCCGTCAAGCAGTAAGCCCAGGCTGCTGCCCAGCGACGCGACGTTCCGGACCCGTGCCGGGGCGATGGCCGCCTTCCGCCCTTGCGCGGACGGCGGCTTTTTCATGCGTGCCCGGGCGGCTCACCGGAGGGGCGTGCGCACCGCCTGCACCGTGGCGTGCTTGCGCACGGGGCTGGAGAGCACGAGCGAGGTGGTGACCGCGCCATGCACCGCCAGCGCGTCCACCACGCGCTGCAGGTCGGCCGGCTCGGCGATGGCGCAGCGCACGATGAAGCAGTCCTGCCCGGTCACCCGGTCGGCCTCCAGCACCTCGGGCATGCGCTCGAACAACTCCAGGTAGGGCGCGATGCCCTGGTGCGTGGTCTCGATGCGGATGATCGCGGTGAGCCCCACGCCGAGACGGCGCAGGTCGACCCGCGCGCCATAGCCTTCGATGATGCCGGCGTCTTCCAGCTTGCGCACGCGTTCGCTCATCGCGGGCTGCGACAGGCCGATGCGCTTGCCCAGCGCGGCCAGGCTCTGCCGCGCATCCGTCTGCAGGGCCTGCAGGATCAGCCAGTCTTTCTTGTCGATTCGCATGGGGCTTCGGGGCCGTGGCGGGTTCCACGGCCGATGGTTCATCGGCGGGCAGGGGCTTTTTCCGATGCCCGCCCCTGTGCGCGCACGCCGCGCATGCCTATCGTAGGGCACGTTCCCATGACCCGTCGCCGCCGTTGCGCGGCCTGTTCCAGAAAAGGATTTTGTATGCAGCTCTACGGAATGCTCGACTCTCCCTATGTGCGCCGCGTCGCCGTCACCCTGCGGCACCTGGGCCTGCCGTTCGAGCACCGGTCCCTGTCGGTGTTCGGCGATTTCGGCGCGTTCCGCACGGTGAACCCGGTGGTGAAGGCACCCACGCTGGTGGCGGACGACGGCACGGTGCTGATGGACTCCACGTTGATCCTGCAATGGATCGATGCCGCCTCGCCGGAGGCGGCCGCGCGCCTGGTGCCGAAGAGCCCCGCGGCCCGCCTGCAGGACCTGCGCGTGGCCGGCCTCGCGCTCGCCGCGTGCGAGAAGGCGGTGCAGATCGTCTACGAACAGCGGCTGCGCCCGCCCGAGAAGCAGCACCAGCCCTGGCTGGACCGTACCGGCCTGCAGCTGGAATCCGCTTGCGCGCAGCTGGAGGAGGCCATCGCCCACGCGGGCAGCGCGGCGGACCTGACCCATGGCGGCATCGCCGCGGCGGTGGCATGGGGCTTCATCGGCCTGGTGCTGCCCGGGCGCATCGGGTCGCAGCCGCATCCCGCGCTGGCGGCCTTCGCCGTGGCGGCAGAGGACCTGCCCGCATTCAGGGCGTGCCCGCAGGTGGGCTGAGCGGCCGCCCATGAAAAACGGGCCGGCATGTGCCGGCCCGTGTCGCGTGCGCTGGATGCGGTGCCGCTCAGTGGCGGCCCGTGGTGTCCATGTGCTCCGTCTTGGTGTCGAGGATGGCTTCCGGCTCCTGCGCGGCCACCCAGTCGGGGTTGTCCAGGCGCTGGCGGAGCTGCTCGGTGTCGAGGTCGCCCGTCCACTTGGCGACGACGAGGGTGGCCACGCCGTTGCCCACGAGGTTGGTGAGCGCCCGCGCCTCGGACATGAAGCGGTCGATGCCCAGGATCAGCGCGAGGCCGGCCACCGGCACGTGGCCCACGGCCGAGAGCGTCGCCGCCAGCACGATGAAGCCGCTGCCCGTGATGCCGGCGGCGCCCTTGGAGGTCAGCAGCAGCACCAGCAGCAGGGTGATCTGGTGGGTGATGTCCAGCGGCGTGTTCGTGGCCTGGGCGATGAACACGGCGGCCATGGTCAGGTAGATGGAGGTGCCGTCCAGGTTGAAGGAGTAGCCGGTGGGGATCACGAGGCCCACGGTGGTCTTCTTCGCGCCCAGGTTTTCCATCTTCTCCATCATGCGCGGCAGCACCGATTCGCTGGAGGAGGTGCCCAGCACGATGAGCAGTTCTTCCTTGATGTACTTCACGAACTTCCAGATAGAGAAGCCGTGGAAGCGCGCGATCAGGCCGAGCACGACGAAGACGAACAGCAGGCAGGTCAGGTAGAACGAGCCCATGAGCTTGCCCAGGGACAGCAGCGAGCCCACGCCGTACTTGCCGATGGTGAAGGCCATGGCGCCGAAGGCGCCGATCGGGGCCACCTTCATGATGTAGCCCACGATGGTGAAGAGCACGTGCGAGGTCTTCTCGATGAAGTCGAACACCAGCGTGCCGCGGCCGCCGAAGCGGTGCAGGGCGAAGCCGAACATCACGGCGATCAGCAGCACCTGCAGGATCTCGCCCTTGGCGAACGCATCCACCACGGTGGTGGGGATGATGTTCATGAGGAAGTCGGTGGTGGTGCCCATCTTGCCGGGCGCCGTGTAGGCGGCGATGGACTTGGTGTCGATCGCGGAGGCATCGACGTTCATGCCTGCGCCGGGCTTGAGCACGTTGACCACGATGAGGCCGATGACCAGCGCGATGCTGCTCACGATCTCGAAGTAGAGCAGGGCGAGGCCGCCGGTGCGGCCGACCTTCTTCATGTCCTCCATGCCCGCGATGCCCACCACCACGGTGCAGAAGATGATGGGCGCGATGATCATCTTGATGAGTTTGATGAAGCCGTCGCCGAGCGGCTTCATCTTCTCGCCGATCTCGGGGAAGAAATGGCCCAGCAGCACGCCCACGATCACGGCGAACAGCACCTGGACGTAGAGCGAGCGGTAGAGGGGAAGTTTTCGGGCGGGGATGCGGGCGGTTGCGGTCATGCAGGCCTCTGGCGTCAAACAGGAAAAGAGCGGTGCGCGGGGCGCCTGTCTACGGGCGGCCGTCGCGCGGGTGACGCACTGTAAGGCCGCGTTGCGCGCAAAACATTGTGGGAAACCACATCGGTGACGCCGTCGCCATAGCCGCGGCCAGGCCTTCGCCATGGCCGGCGCGCCGCGCGCGGAAGCGGCCGCCCCGCCTGCGTGGTGGGCGCCCCCGGCCCCGGGCATACGCCCGTTGGCGTATTCCGCGCCGCGGCGGTGCTGTCCAGAATCGGCTCCATCGATCCACGGTCGTTCTTCATCCTTCCCCTCTCCGGAGCCCCACCATGCAACGTCGCTTCACTCTCCAGGCGCTGTGCGCCGCCGCCGCCCTGGCAGGCCTCTCCACGCTCCCGGCCCACGCCGCCGACACCATCAAGGTCGGCGTGCTGCACAGTCTCTCGGGCACCATGGCGATTTCGGAAACCGTGCTCAAGGACACGGTTCTGATGGCCATCGACGACATCAACGCCAAGGGCGGCGTGCTGGGCAAGAAGCTCGAGCCCGTGGTGGTGGACCCGGCCTCCAACTGGCCGCTGTTCGCCGAGAAGACCAAGCAGCTGCTGGGCCAGGACAAGGTCTCGGTGATCTTCGGCTGCTGGACCAGCGTGAGCCGCAAGTCCGTGCTGCCGGTGGTCGAGGAAATGAACGGCCTGCTGTTCTACCCCGTGCAGTACGAGGGCGAGGAACTGTCCAAGAACGTGTTCTACACGGGCGCCGCGCCCAACCAGCAGGCGATTCCCGCGGTGGACTACCTCATGAGCAAGGACGGCGGCGGCGCCAAGCGCTGGGTGCTGCTGGGCACCGACTACGTGTACCCCCGCACCACCAACAAGATCCTGCGCGCCTACCTGAAGTCCAAGGGCGTGAAGGATTCCGACATCGACGAGAAGTACACCCCCTTCGGCCATTCCGACTACCAGACCATCGTGGCCGACATCAAGAAGTTCAGCCAGGGCGGCAAGACGGCCGTGGTCTCCACCATCAACGGCGACTCCAACGTGCCCTTCTACAAGGAACTGGGCAACGCGGGCCTGAAGGCCAAGGACGTGCCGGTCGTCGCCTTCAGCGTGGGCGAAGAGGAGCTGCGCGGCGTGGACACCAAGCCCCTGGTCGGCCACCTGGCGGCCTGGAACTACTTCATGTCGATCAAGAACCCGACCAATACGGCCTTCATCAAGCAGTGGAGCGACTACGCGAAGAAGAACAACATCCCCGGCCACAAGGACAAGCCGCTGACCAACGACCCGATGGAAGCCACCTGGATCGGCGTGCACATGTGGGCGCAGGCCGTGGAGAAGGCCAAGAGCACCGACACCGACAAGGTGATCGCCGCGATGGCGGGCCAGACCTTCCAGGCGCCCAGCGGCATCGTCAGCAAGATGGATGAGAAGAACCACCACCTCCACAAGAGCGTGTTCATCGGCGAGATCAAGGCCGACGGCCAGTTCAACGTGGTGTGGAAGACGCCCGGCCCGGTCAAGGCCAAGCCGTGGAGCCCGTACATCGAGGGCAATGACAAGAAAAAAGACGAACCTGAGAAGAAGTGACACCCCCCTGAGGCCCTTCGGGCCTTCCCCCCGCTCTCGCCGTGCTGCGCACGGCGGGCAGGGGGACGACGCCAGCGGACCGGCGGAGCCGGCTCCGCGGCGTCTGCTGGCTTGGGCCGCGCAGTGCTTGCGCCGTGACGCTGACGGGCATTCGGCCGTCCCTTTTGTTCGTGACGTCCTTCCTCACACCATGTTTTCCAACTTACTTCATCGCCTGATCGCCTGCCTGCTGCTGTGTGCGGCGGTGCAGGCGCATGCGCTCACGGCGGAGGCGGCGCGGGCGATGGCCGCGGGCGATACCGACGAGCGGATCGCGGCGCTGCAGCAGGCCATCGCCACGCCCGACGAGGCCACGGTGGCGTTCATCCGGGCGATGGCGGACGATGCGGTCAGGATCGCGGGCGGCAAGGCCATCGTCGTCAAGGACGACAAGGGGCTGGACCCCGTGACGGGATCGGAAGTGCCCGTGCCTTCCGACGCCGAGGACATCGTCAACAACAACCGCATGCGCGGCGAGTTCGATGCGGCCCTGGCTTCGCTGCAGCTGCTGTCGCCCGACGTGGCCCGGCGCCGCGCCGCCATCGATGCGCTGCGCGAAGAGACCGACGAGGCGCGCCTGCCCCTCGTCGAGAAGGCGCTGGCGACCGAGGCGGACGCAGGCCTGAAGGCGCGGCTCTCTGCCATCCGCGCACGCATGCTGATCGGCAGCAGCGATCCGGCCCGCCGGCTGGAGGCCGCGAACCAGCTCGCCGACAGCGGCAACCCCGCCACGCGTACCGTGCTGCTGGAGCAGCTGCGCAATGAACAAGACCCGAAGGCCCGGGCCGCCATGCGGGCTGCGCTCCAACGCGTGGAAGACCGGCTGCAGTGGGGCGAGCGCCTGGCCGCGCTGTTCTCGGGCCTCAGCCTGGGCTCCATCCTGCTGCTGGTGGCGCTGGGCCTGGCCATCACCTACGGGCTGATGGGCGTGATCAACATGGCGCACGGCGAGCTGATGATGATCGGCGCCTACGCCACCTTCGTGGTGCAGGGCCTGTTCCAGAAATACCTGCCCGGCGCGTTCGACTGGTACCTGGTCGCGGCCGTGCCGGTGGCCTTCTGCGCGTCGGCGCTGATGGGCGCGGTGCTGGAGCGCGGCGTGATCCGGTTCCTCTACGGCCGGCCGCTGGAAACCCTGCTGGCCACCTGGGGCATCAGCCTCATGCTGCAGCAGCTGGTGCGCAGCGTGTTCGGCGCGCAGAACGTGGGCGTGGAGAACCCCGCCTGGATGAGCGGCGGCGTGCAGCTGATGGACAACCTGCAACTGCCCTGGAACCGCCTCGTCATCGTGGCCTTCGCCTTCGCGGTGCTGGCGGGCGTGGCCTTCCTCATCAGCAAGACGCGCCTGGGCCTCTTCGTGCGCGGCGTCACGCAGAACCGGCCGATCGCCTCGTGCATGGGCGTGAACACGGCGCGGATCGACACCTATGCGTTCGCGCTGGGCTCGGGCATCGCCGGGCTGGCCGGCTGCGCCCTGAGCCAGGTCGGCAACGTGGGGCCGGACCTGGGCCAGAGCTACATCGTGGATTCGTTCATGGTGGTGGTGCTGGGCGGCGTGGGCCAGCTGGCCGGCACCGTCTATGCCGCGCTGGGCCTGGGCGTGCTGAACAAGTTCCTCGAAGGCTGGACGGGGGCCGTGCTGGCCAAGATCGCCGTGCTGGTGTTCATCATCATCTTCATCCAGAAGCGGCCGCAGGGCATCTTCGCGGTCAAGGGGCGTACCGCAGATTGATATGGAGCCCCCCTGTGTCGCTTCGCTCCTTCCCCGCTCTCTCGCATTGCTGCGCAATGCGGGAGGAGGGACGCCGCCAGCGCGGCGGGGCGGCCCTTGCGCGGCGGCCGCTGGCGCGGGCCGTGGCGGTGGCTGCGGCCTTGGGCAATGCCGAACGCTGAAAAAATATGACCACTCCCATTTCCATTCAACTGCCAGCTCCGGCTCCGCTGCTCACTCGCACCGGCTGGACGGGCTTCATCGTGGCGCTGATCGTGGTGTGCGCCGTGGCACCCGCGCTGAACCTCTGGGTACCCGAGGGCAGCCCGCTGCACCTGTCGGACTACGCCGTGGCGCTGCTCGGCAAGATCATGTGCTATGCCATCTGCGCGCTGGCCATGGACCTGATCTGGGGCTACACCGGCATCCTGAGCCTGGGCCACGGCCTCTTCTTCGCGCTGGGCGGCTACGTGATGGGCATGTACCTCATGCGCCAGATCGGCCGTGACGGCAACTACAAGAGCGACCTGCCGGACTTCATGGTGTTCCTGGACTGGAAGGAGCTGCCCTGGCACTGGGCGCTCTCGGACAGCTTCGTCGCCACGCTGGTCCTGGTCGTGGCCGTGCCGGGCCTGGTGGCCTTCGTGTTCGGCTACTTCGCCTTCCGCTCGCGCATCAAGGGCGTGTACTTCTCCATCATCACGCAGGCCATGACCTATGCGGCCATGCTGCTCTTCTTCCGCAACGAGACCGGCTTCGGCGGCAACAACGGCTTCACCGACTTCAAGCGCATCCTGGGGCAGCCCATCGCCACGCAGAACATGCGCATGCTGCTCTTCGTGCTGACCGGGCTGGCGCTGCTGGGCTGCTTCCTGCTGGGCCGCTGGCTGGTGCGCAGCAAATTCGGCCGCGTGCTGCAGGCCGTGCGCGACGCGGAAACCCGGGTCATGTTCTCGGGCTACTCGCCGCTGCCCTACAAGCTCACCATCTGGACCATCAGCGCCATGATGTGCGGCGTGGCCGGCGCGCTCTACGTGCCGCAGGTGGGGATCATCAACCCGGGCGAGATGAGCGCGGCCAACTCCATCGAGATCGCGGTCTGGGCCGCGGTGGGCGGACGCGCGACGCTCGTCGGTCCCATCGTGGGTGCCTTCCTGGTCAACGGCGCCAAGAGCTGGCTCACGGTGACGGCGCCGGAATTCTGGCTGTATTTCCTGGGCGCGCTGTTCATCGCCGTGACCCTGTTCCTGCCCCAGGGCGTGGTCGGCCTGCTGCGCCGGCCCGGTAAGGCCCGCGCGCCGGCGCAGGAGGCCGCCGCCTCCGCTCCAGCGACCGCATCCGCCATCGACGCCAATGCAGCGAGCCTGCGCAAAGAGGAGGGCGTGGCATGACCCCCGAACTGATGGAAGCAGGCGCCCGCCGCGTGGGTGCTGCGCAGGCCCCGGCCGGACCGGGCCAGACGGAATCCGGCGGCCGCGCCGCAGGCTTCTCGCGCCTGGCCGTGCCCGGCGAAGTGGACGTCACGCACGGCCGCATCCTCTACCTGGAGGACGTGCACGTGGCCTTCGACGGCTTCAAGGCGATCAACGGCCTGAACCTCGACATCGCCCCGGGCGAGCTGCGCTGCATCATCGGCCCCAACGGCGCGGGCAAGACGACGATGATGGACATCATCACCGGCAAGACCCGCCCCGACCGCGGCACGGTGTACTTCGGCTCCACCATCGACCTGCTGCGCCACAATGAGCCCGGCATCGCGCAGCTGGGCATCGGCCGCAAGTTCCAGAAGCCCACGGTGTTCGAGCAGCTCACGGTGTTCGAGAACCTGGAGCTGGCGCTGAAGACGCACAAGGGCGTGGCGTCGTCGATGTTCTTCCGCCTCGATTCGGCCCAGCAGGACCGGCTCGCCGAGGTGCTGCGCACCATCCACCTCGCGCACCAGCCCGCGCGCCGCGCCGGCGAGCTGAGCCACGGCCAGAAGCAATGGCTGGAGATCGGCATGCTGCTCATGCAGGACCCGAAGCTGCTGCTGCTCGACGAGCCCGTGGCGGGCATGACCGACGAGGAGACGGCACGCACGGCGGAGCTGTTCCTGTCCTTGAAGGGCAGGCATTCGCTGATGGTGGTGGAGCACGACATGTCGTTCATCCGGACGATCTCCGAGAAGGTGACGGTGCTGTGCGACGGCGCGGTGCTGGCGGAGGGGACGCTGGACGAGGTGCAGGGGGATGAGCGGGTGATCGAGGTGTATCTGGGGCGGTGATGGTGTTTCGTTGTGGCTGTGCGTTTGTTTTCCGGGGCCGGGATGTGCGCCCGGCGGCGCCATGGAACTCGCTCCGCGCACTTTGTGCGCTGCGCTCGGTCATCCCCGGCGAGTGCTTCGCTCGGCCCTTGGTGCGCGAGTGCTTCGCACCGACCACCCCAGGTTGCCCCGTTCCGCCGGGGCGAGACCCGGCTCCCACCCTTAAAAAACCCTCCATATGCTCACCGTCCACAATCTCCACCAGTACTACGGCGGCTCCCACATCCTCCGCGACGTGAGCCTGACCGCGGCCCCCGGCAAGGTCACCGTCCTGCTCGGCCGCAACGGCGTCGGCAAGACCACGCTGCTCAAGAGCCTGATGGGCCTCGTTCCCGCCCGCAGCGGAACGATCGAATGGGAAGGCCTGCCGATCCAGGGCTGGACGCCGTACGAGCGCGCGCGCGCCGGTATCGGCTTCGTGCCGCAGGGCCGCGAGATCTTCGGCCGGCTGACGGTGGAGGAGAACCTGCGCATGGGACTGGCCTACAAGAGCGGCTCCACGCCGGTGCCGGAGCATCTCTATGCGCTGTTCCCGGTGCTGCGGCAGATGCTGGGACGGCGCGGCGGGGATCTGTCGGGGGGACAGCAGCAGCAGTTGGCGATCGCGCGGGCCCTGGCGCCCAGTCCGCGGCTGCTGATCCTGGACGAGCCGACCGAGGGCATCCAGCCGAGCATCATCAAGGACATCGGCCGCGTGATCCGCCGCCTGGCCGACGAGGGGCTGGACGGGCACCCGGTGGCGGTGCTGCTGTGCGAGCAGTACTACGACTTCGCCGAGGAACTGGCCGACGAATACCTGGTGATGGAGCGCGGCGAGATCATCGCGCGCGGGCCGGGCAGCGAGATGCAGGCGCAGGGGATCCGGCAGCTGGTGGCGATCTGACGGGGCGCGGCGGTACCGCACCCGGTGGACGTGACGGGCGCATGACGCTTCGCGCGCGGCGGCAGGGGTGTTGCAAGCGGCGCGGCGTCTGCTTGACCGCCGCGAACTCCAGCCCCTATGCTGGATGCGTGTGCGGCCGCCGTCCTTTCCTGTCCCGCCGCGTCGCCGTACTTCCGGTCCCATCCACGCCATGTCCGCTCCTTCCTCCACCGGCACCGACGCTACGCCACCGCCAGAGCCCCCATCTTCAGAGCCGTCGTCGTCCTCGTCTTCGTCGCCGCCACCTCCGCTCCAGGAACGCGAGATCACGCTGCTCAAGGCCGGCGTGCGGGATTTCGCGCAGATGGCCGCATCGCTGCCGCCGCCGCGCGCCCGGGAATGGATGGAGCGCATCCTGTCCTGCGTGCACGGGCTGCTGGCGGCGCACGGCGGGGTGCTGGCGCACTGGATGGACGACGGCGCGGCCGTGCTGTTTCCGTCCGAGGACCGGGGTGGAGACGGCAGCGACGGTGTGCGCCGCGCCGCCACCTACGCGGTGGCGCTGCAGATGGCGCTCAAGGAGCTCAACGACGCCTATCGCCAGGAGCGCCTGCCGCCCGTGTACGCGGGAGTGGGAATCGCCTTCGGCACGGCGCTCGTGGGGAACCTGCCGTCGTCCGGCCCCACCGGGCAGGCACCCGTGCTGCTGGGGGACGTGGTGTCCGACGCCGCCCAGTTGCGCGCGTTCGCGCTGCGCGGGCAGGTGCTGGTGAGCGAGGCGGTGTACCAGCGCTGCTGGACGATGGCCTCGCTGTCGGCGCCGGTGCAGGTCTTCGCCAAGGGCCGCGCGGCACCGCTCGCGATGCGCGAGCTCGTGGCCGTGCCGGGGCGCCGGCTGAAGGTGCCGCGCCAAGAGTTCCGGCGCAGCCTGCGGGTGGAAGCGAACCTGGCGTGCACCTGCCAGCGCGTGGAGGGCGGTGCGGTGCTGCCCCACCAGTTGCCCTGCACGGTGCGCGACATGGGCTACCACGGCGCGCTGCTGGAGCTGGCCGAGCCCGTGCCGTTGCACGGCGAACTGCGACTGGCCTTCGATCTGCCCATCGCCCGTTACCAGGCCCGCGACGTGTATGCGCGCGTGGTGACCCTCCACACCACCGGTCCGCAGGTGCTGGCCGGGGTGGAGTTCACCGCGACCTGCGCCGAGTTCGACGCCCAGGTACGGCGCTTCGTGCAGGGCATGGTCGCCCCCGGCTGACGGGGGAGGCCGCCGGTGCCGGCGGCGCGGCGCCAGGTGCCGCGCGTGGTTCAGTCCGCGCAGCCCAGCGCGTCCGCGAGCGCGCCGATGTCCGCGCAGTGCAGGTCGTTGCCGGGCCGCCGGGACACATCCTTGCGGTGGGCCTCGCCGAACTCGAGCGGGCGCTCGATGTAGGCGGTGCGCAGGCCGCAGGCGCGTGCCGCTTCCAGGTCCTCGTGGTGCGCCGCGGCCATCAGCACCGCGCCGGGCGGCAGGCCGAAGACCTGCGCGGCGCCGAGGTACACGGCCGGATCGGGCTTGTACGCGCGGAACACCTCGGCCGACAGGATGCAGTCCCAGGGCAGGCCGCCGGCCTTGGCCATGTCCGCGAGCAGGCCCAGGTTGCCGTTGGAGAGCGGGCACACCATGAAGCGGCGGCGCAGCCGCTCCAGGCCCCGCACGCTGTCGGGCCAGGGCCGCAGCCGGTGCCAGGCACGGTTCAGGTGGTCACGCTCCGCTTCGCCCCAGTGGTCCAACCCGAAACGCGGCAGCAGGCCGTCGAGGATCTCCCGGTGCAGCGCGTCCAGCACCGTCCAGCCGCGTCCGCCTTCGCGCACGCGCTGCATCGCCGGCTGGTAGCCGTCGCGCCAGGCCCGTGCGAACGCATCGCCGTCCACCTGCGGCGCGAGCACCGCCAGTTCGCGCACGAGGCTGCCGTGCCAGTCCACCACGGTGCCGAACACGTCGAATACGACCAGCCGGATGCCGTCGTCCGTGCCGGACGGGTCGGCAGCGGTAGAGGATGAAGGGGAGGGGAGGGAAGCCATGGCGTCCATCATGCCGCAGGGGCCGCGCGGGGAGCGCCCGGGCCTTCCCGGGATGCGGAACGGGCCGCCCTGCACCGGGTGGGGCGGCGACGGCGTGCCGGCAAAGAACGCGGAGCTGCGGCAGAATTCAGGGTTTTCCCGTATCCATGCAGCTGTCCCCGATCATGTCCGCATCCCTGTCGCTCTGTCCCATCGCCCCTCTCCCGGGAGCACGCGTTTGAGCGGGCCTGCGGTTCCCGCCGAGACCGTGCAGGTGCCGGTGCAGGCCACGGGGCGCGGCATGGCCGCGGCGCTCATCGGGCTGGGCGTGGGCGGCTTCTCCATCGGCACGGGCGAGTTCGTCATCATGGGCCTGCTGCCCGAGGTGGCGCGCGACATCGGCGTGACGATTCCCCAGGCGGGCCACGTCATCAGCTCCTACGCGCTCGGCGTGGTGATCGGCGCGCCGGTGCTCGCCGTGCTCGCCGCGGGCTGGGGGCGGCGCGCGCTGCTCATCGCGCTGATGGCGGTCTACGCGCTCGGCAATTTCGCCTCGGCGCTGGCACCGGGTTATCTGTCGCTGAACCTCATGCGCTTCCTGACCGGCCTGCCGCACGGCACGTACTTCGGGGTGGCGGCGCTGGTGGCGGCCTCGCTCGCGCCGCCGGGCCGGCGCGCGAGCGCCGTGGGCATGGTGATGCTCGGGCTGACGGGCGCCACGCTCGCGGGCGTTCCCATCGCGGCGGCGCTGGGCCAGCATTTCGGCTGGCGCGCGGCCTTCGTGTTCGTGGGAGCCATCGCCGTGCTGGCGATGGCGATGGTCCGCCGGGGGGTGCCCTACATGTCGCCGGACGCCGGCGCCAGCCCCTGGCGCGAGCTGGGTGCGCTGCGGCGCAAGCAGGTGTGGCTCACCCTGGGCATCGGCGCCATCGGCTTCGGCGGCATGTTCTCGGTCTTCAGCTACATCAAGCCGACGCTCACCGAGGTCGCGGGCCTGCCCGTGGGCGGCGTGCCGTTCGTGCTGGCGCTGTTCGGCGCGGGCATGGTGGCGGGCAACCTCGTGGGGGCGCGGATGGCCGACCGGGCGCTGATGCGCACCATCGGCGCGCTGCTGCTGTGGTCGGTGGTGGTGCTGGGCGGATTCGTGTTCGCCGCGCACCATGTGGCGACGGCCGCGCTGGCCACCTTCCTGCTCGGCACCATCGTGGCCATCGGGCCGGCGCTGCAGATCCGGCTCATGGACGTGGCCGGCGATGCGCAGACCCTGGCGGCGGCGCTCAACCACTCCGCCTTCAACTGCGCGAACGCCCTCGGTGCGTGGCTGGGGGGCGTGGCGATCAGCGCCGGCCTCGGCTGGACGTCCACCGGCTGGGTCGGCGTGCTGCTGGCCGTGGGCGGGCTCGCGGTGTTCGCCGCATCGCTCGCTGCCGACCGCAAGGCCGCCTGAGCGGACCGGCGCCTCAGGCCGCCACGGGCAGGCGGCTGCGGTGCCAGCGGCCCACGCCGTTCATCACCAGCACGCAGCAGGTCAGCCAGATGCCGCCGGTCACCCAGCCGGCGAGCACGTCGCTCGCGTAGTGCACCTGCAGCACGACGCGGCTCCAGCCCACCGTGAAGGTCACCGCCGCGGCCGCGAGCACCGCGGGCAGGTGCCAGCGCACCGGCAGCAGCCGGACGGCCAGGTAGGCCAGCATGGCGTAGGCCACCAGGGAGCTGCTGCTGTGGCCGCTCGGGAAGCTGTAGCCGTCGGCCGCGGAGATGCCGTGCACGTGCTCGGGCCGCACGCGTTCGAAGGCATGCTTGAAGCCCCGCGTCAGCAGGCCGTTGCCGGCCAGGGCTGCCACCCATCCGGCCGCGAGCAGCCGGTGGCGGCGCCACCACAGGGCCGCCGCCACGCCCACCGCCAGCACGGCCAGCACTTCCTTGTCGCCCGCATGGGTGAGGCGCGCGAACAGCGTGAGCGTGGGCACGCCCGCGTGGGCGCGCAGCGTGGCCGCCAGCGTTTCGTCCAGATGGGCCCAGTGCGTGGTGTCGGACCACTCATCGGCCAGCTCTCCCAGGATTTCGGCGCATCCCCAGAGCAGCAGGCCGGATACCGCGAGCGCCATCCAGAGGCGCGGCACCGCGTGGCGCGGCTCCGACCAGCGTCCGAGCCAGGGCGCGCAGCGGGGCGAGGCGAACAGCACGGCGCCGCGGGCGGCCAGCGTGGCGGCCAGCACGAGCGCCAGGCCGGCGCCCCAGGTCGCCAGGGGATGGGTTCCGGCCCAGACGGCCCAGGACTGCAGCGGTGTCATGTCGAAGATTCAAGCGGTGATTGGAAAAATTGCGCGCATGGTGACACGGAGCGGGGCGCAGGCGGGGGACAAGACCCACCCCGGCGTACGAGATTGCCCCGTGCGGCCGCATCCGGGTGTCGGCGCGCGCCGACACGGGCTGACTCTGCCTTCCGATGCGGCCGCGGGGGCGGACGCCGGCAGAATGGCTGCGGGCCATGGGGCCCCGCACAACGCGTATCCCAACCCTCCGTGGCGGTCCCGCTGCCGCGCAACCCACCGTTCCATGCCGCCCATCGTTCCGCCATCTCCTTCCGCCGGGCCCGGGCCGGTGCACCTGGTGGTTCCGCACCGCCCGGGCGCGGACCACGCCCAGGTGCGCCAGCGGCTGGAAGCGCTCGAGCCGCTGCGCCGGCACGCGGTGCGGTGGCACGTGCCCGCGGTGCGCGCCGGCATCGTGCAGGCCGCCGACGAAGCGGCACGCGCCGCCAAAGAGTCGGGCGGCATCGTCGTGGCCTGCGGCGGCGATGGAACGATCAACGCCGTGGCCGCGGCCGCATGGCGCCACGAGGTGCGCATGGGCGTGATCCCGGCCGGCACGTTCAACTATTTCGCACGCGAGCAGAGCCTGTCGCTCGATTTCCACCAGGCCGCCGAGGACATCCTGCAGGCACTGCATGCGGGCGACGTTCGCCCGGTGCGCGTCGGCTACGTCAACGACCGCATGTTCCTCGTGAACGCGGCGATCGGGCTGTACCCGCGGCTGCTGGAGCAGCGCGAGATGGCCTCGCGCCGGTTCGGCCGCTCGCGCTGGGTGGCCGTCGCGTCGGCCGTCTGGAGCTTCTTCCGGCCCGCTTCGGCGCGGCGCTGGCGCGTCTCGCTGCGCGCCCACCGCGGGGCGGATGCCCTGGTCGGCGAGGAGTTCTTCGCGTCCACCCTGTTCGTCGGGAACAATCCGCTGCAGCTCGAGCGCCTGGGCATCCCCCAGGCGCGCGACGTGGCCGAGGGCGATCACCTGGCGGTGCTGCTGCTCAAGCCGCAGGGCCGCTGGGCCACCGCGCGCACCGTATGGCACGCCGCGATCGGGCAGCTCGACCGCGACGAGTCGGTGATCAGCCTGGCCTGCGCCGAGATGGAGGTCGAGCCCGCCAGCTGGCGGCCGGCCCAGGTGAAGGTCGCGTTCGACGGCGAGAGGGAGTGGATGCCGTCGCCGCTGCGCTTCCGCGTCGAGAACCGTCCGCTCTGGCTGGTGGCGCCCACCGCCACCGCGCGGGACGACGATGCCCAGGCAGCACCCGGCGACGCCGCTGCTTCTCCCGTGCGCGCCGCCCCGGTCGCCGAGGACCCGGACCCTCCCGAGCCTGCACCCCTTCCGGTGCCGGGTGCCGTTCCCGGCATGGCGACAGTGTCCTGAAACCGGAGTGCGGACGGACCATGGGCGTACTCATGCACCTGTCCGACCTGCATTTCGGTGCCCATGACCCGCGCGTCTGCGCCGCGGTGCATGCGCTGGCACGCCGGCTCGACGTGGCGATGGTGGTCGTGTCCGGCGACCTGACCCAGCGCGCCACCGCACGGCAGTTCGACGCCGCGCACGATTTCATCGCCGGGCTTCCCGCGCCGAGCACGCTGGTGCTGCCCGGCAACCACGACCTGCCGCTGTTCGCCTGGTGGGAGCGGCTCGGCCATGCCTACCGTCGCTACGCCCGCTGGTGGGACGACGATCTGGAGCCGGTGTGCGATGCCGGCGGGTTCTTCGTGGTCGGCGTCAACACCACGCGGCCCTGGCGCCACCAGCGCGGCAGCCTGTCGCGCGCGCAGATCGACGCCGCGGCGCGGCGCCTGGCGGCGGCGCCGCCGGACCGCTGGCGCATCGTCGTCACCCACCACCCCCTGGCCGCGCGCCACGCGCGCGATGCCGAACACCGGCCGCACCGGGCCGCCGAGGCCCTGGCGCGCTGGCGCGAAGCCGGTGCCGCGCTGTTGCTATCGGGCCACGCCCACGAGCCCGGCCTGGGCGAAGCGCTTCCCGGCCTGTGGACCGCGCACGCCGGCACTGCCGTGTCGGTGCGGCTGCGTGCGCAGGCGCCCAACAGCCTGATCACCCTCGAGGAGCGCGCAGGAAAGAGATGCCTCACGCGGTGGGATTTCGACCTCGCGGAGGGGGGCTTCGTGCCGCACCCCGGCGGCCCGCTGTCCATGTGACGGACGGGCATCCCGGGCCGAGAGGCGAATAAATGGCGCTTATCAGCATTTGTCGAAGGTCCGCGAAATGGTAAAAAACCGGGGCTACTGGGAGGAACCACATTTGGATGCGAAAGTCCGGGAGCCCCGTGCCGGCGAACCCAACGATTGCCATGCGCCGCGACGCGCAGGGTCGTGCGCGCGCACCCGCCCGGCGGCGCGCACCGCCCTGCTGGCAGCGGCGCTGCTCGCAGCAGGCCCGGCGCCGTGGCAGGCCGTGGCCGCACAGGGCGTCGTACCGCCTGCGGCGCCGCGATCCGACGCGCGCGCTTCCGTGCCCAAGTCGGCCGTGTCGCGCGCCGCCGGCGCCACCTACCGCCTGCGCATCGTGGGCAACCTGGGGGCCCTGTCGCAGTATTCCCGCCGCGAGGCACCGTTCTGGGCCCAGGAACTGCCGCGGCTGAGCGGCGGCCGGTTCACCGCCTCCATCGTCCCGTTCGACCGTGCGGGCGTTCCGGGCATCGAAATGCTGCGCCTCATAGAACTCGGGGTGGTGCCGATGGGCACGGTGCTGATGAGCTCGCTCACCGCGCAGTACCCGCAATACACCGCGCCGGATCTTCCGGGTCTCAACCCGACGCTGGCGGACCTGCGGGCCTCCGTGCAGTCGTTCCGCCCCTACCTCGAAGCGGCCCTGCGAGAGCACCACCATTTCGAAATGCTGGCCGTCTACGTGTATCCGGCGCAGGTGCTCTTCTGCAAGAACGCGCTCTCGGGCCTGGCGGACCTGAGCGGCCGGCGCGTGCGCGTCTCCTCGGCGGCGCAGGCCGATTTCGTGGCCGGACTGGGCGGAATCCCGGTGCACACGGGCTTCAGCCAGATCGTGCCCAGCCTGCAGGCCGGCGACAGCGAATGCGCCATCACCGGCACCATGTCCGGCAACACGCTGGGCATGCACCGCATGACGCGCTACCTGCACATGCTGCCGATCACCTGGGGGCTGTCGTTCTTCGGCGCCAACGACGAAGCCTGGGCGGCCATGCCGGCCGAGCTGCGCGCGCTGCTGCGTCGCGAACTGCCGAAGCTGGAGGAAGCCATCTGGCGCGATGCCGAGGCCGAAACCGCCGAAGGCGTGGCCTGCAACACCGGCGCGGCAGCGTGCATGCACGGGGAAAAAGGCGCGATGGTGGCGGTGTCGCCGTCGGCCGCCGACGAAGCGCGCCGCCAGCGCCTGCTGCGCGAGGCCGTGCTGCCCAACTGGCTGCGCCGCTGTGGAGAGGGTTGCGCGGAGGTCTGGTCCCGCACCATCGGCCGGGCGCGCGGCATTCCCGTGCCGGGGAGCCCCTGATGCGGGCGGTGTCGGTGCGCCTGCGATGGGCCGTGGTGCTGGCGGTGGCGGCGCTGGTGCTGGGTTTGATGGGGGCTGCCGCCGCCCTGATCGTGAATGCGCGGCACGCGGCCCTCGCCGAGAGCGAGGCGCAGGTGGCACGCTTCGCGGCCGGCTCCGAAGCGGCCCTCAACCGGGCGCTGCTGGGGCTGGACGTGCTGCTCGCCAGCACCGACGACATGATCGATCTCTGGCGCGAGCGCGACCCGCGCCCGGATCCGGAATTCATCGGCAGGCTGCTGCGCCGCGCGGCGCGGCAGAACATCCTCGTGCGTTCGGTGGTGCTGCTGGATGCGCGGCGCGCGGTGGTGGCCGCATCGGACGCGGTCGGCGCGCGCGTCACCTCGGAGCTTCCCGCAGGCTTCTTCGACGAAGCGATGGCGCAGAGCATGCCCACGCTGCTCCTCAGTGCGCCCACCGTGAGCTTCGCGAGTTCCGAACGCGTGCTGTATGCGGCGCGGCCCATCCGTGCCGAGAATGGCGAACGCCTGCTGGCGGTGCTGCAGGTGCCCGTGAGCATGCTCGTCGGAGTGGTCATGCAGGGCGCGGACATTCCGGGGCTGGAAGTCTCGTTCGAGCGCGGCCGCGGCGACCTGATCATCGGCACCTCCAGCCGGGGCGAGGCGCGCACGCGCGCCCGCGTTCCGGCCCTGGGCGACGACGCGCCGGCCTTCAGCGCCTGGGGGCAGTCCGCGCGCCTGTCCGGCGTGGCCGCGCTGGTGGTGGCGCGGCCGCTGCTCTATCCCGGCCTCTGGATCGCGGCCAGCCTGCCGGAGTCCGCGGCCCTGGCGAACTGGCGCACGGAGCGCAACGCCATCGCGGCCGTGGCAGCGCTGCTGATCGCCACCGCGCTCGCCGCGGGCGGTTTCTCGATGGCCTACCTGCGCCGCATGAGCCGTGCGCGCAAGGATCTCGCCCGTTCCAAGGCCACGCTCGAGCAGGCGCTGGGGGCCATGGTCAGCGGCTTCGTGCTGCTGGACCCCGGGCACCGCGTGCTCCAGTGGAACGGGCGCTACGAAGAGATCTTCCCCTGGCTGCGCGACATCATGGCCGTGGGGCTGCCGTTCCGCACCGTGCTGGAGGCCACCTCCAGGCACCATCTGCCGGACGCCGACGAAGGCATGCGCCGGGAATGGGTGGCGCAGCGGCTGCTGCTGCAGCGCGAGACGCGCGGCACGCACGAGCAGATGCTGCCCAACGGCCATTTCATCCAGATCACCGAGCGCGTCACGCCGGAAGGCGGGCTCATGATCACCTACCACGACGTGACGGAATTGCGCCGCGCCAGCGCGGAGATCGAGAACCTCGCCTTCTACGACCTGCTCACCGGCCTGCCCAACCGGCGCCTGCTGCTCGACCGCCTGCACCAGGCTCTGGCGACCGCCCAGCGCTCGCACCAGTTCGGCGCCCTGCTGTTCCTCGACCTCGACCATTTCAAGACGCTCAACGACACCCAGGGCCACGAGATGGGCGATCTGCTGCTGCAGCAGGTCGCCCTGCGCCTGCGCATCTGCGTGCGTGCCGCCGACACCGTGGCGCGGCTCGGGGGCGACGAGTTCGTCGTCATGCTGTGCGACCTCTCCCAGGACCGGGAGGAGGCCGCCACCATCGCGCGCCGCTTCGGCGAGAAGATCCTGCACGCCGTGTCGCAGCCCTACCAGTTGCAGCAGCAGATGCACCAGCACACCTGCAGCATCGGCGCCGCGGTGTTCGGCGACGTGATGCAGAGCGCCGCCGATCTGCTCAAGCAGGCCGACATCGCGATGTACCAGGTGAAGGCCCGGCGCGGCAACGCCCTCTGCTTCTTCGATCCGCAGATGCAGGTGGTCATCAGCCAGCGCGCACAGCTCGAATCCGACCTCCAGGCCGCCATTGCCGGGCAGCAGTTCGTCCTGTACTACCAGCCGCAGATCTCCCGCGACGGCGGCGTCGTGGGCGCCGAGGGGCTGCTGCGCTGGAGGCATCCCGATCGGGGATTGATCTCGCCCGCTCAATTCATCGGCGTGGCGGAGGAGAGCGAACTCATCGTGCCGATCGGCCAGTGGGTGCTGCGCAGCGCCTGTGCGCAGCTCGCCGCATGGAGCCACGATCCGCGCTTGGCGAATGTGCACATCGCCGTCAACGTCAGCGCGCGCCAGTTCCGCCACCCCGATTTCGTCGCCAGCGTGGTGGATGCGCTGAACCATGCGGGCGTGCGGCCTCACCTGCTCGAACTGGAACTCACCGAAACCCTGGTGCTCGACAACGTCGACGACTCCGTCGGCAAGATGCACCAGTTGCGCACCAAGGGCGTGCGATTCTCGGTGGACGATTTCGGCACCGGCTATTCGTCGCTCGCCTACCTCACGCGCCTGCCGCTGCACCAGCTGAAGATCGATCAGTCCTTCGTGCGCAACCTGGGCACGCGGCCCACCGACGACGTGATCGTGCAGACCATCATCGGCATGGCGCGCAACCTCGACCTGGAGGTGATCGCCGAAGGCGTCGAGACCGAGGAGCAGCGCGGATTCCTGGAGCGCCACGGCTGCGACCTCTACCAGGGCTACCTGTTCGCCCGGCCCATGCGCGCGGAGGATTTCCGGGTGCGCTACGGCGCCGCGTCGGAGGCGGCACCGGAAGGGATGGCGGAAGGGGCGACGGGGCCTGCCGCCGACTGATCCGGCGGGTGTGATAAGGGCAAGGCCACGGCCGCGGAGACGGGGCGGGCCGCAGCCTTTCGGGACGGTCGGGCTTGACTTCTTTCTCTCCATTGGGACAGGAGAAGGTCCGCATCATTGGCGCCAGATACAGCCGCGGAGTGGACTGACGTTGGAGCAGATCAGGAGGAACACCAGCTACGGCAATTTCATCGTGAAATTCTGGAACCACTCCAGTCAACTGATCCAGTAAGCCATGCACAAAACCCTGCGTCTCTGCATCCACCTGGCATGCATCGCCGGCCTGCTCGCGATGTTCCTGCTCCTGGAGGCCTTCGCCATGGCAAAGGCCACCCGAATGCGGGAGCGATGGCTGCCCGCCGTGCTGATGCCGTCAGGAGCGCTGCTGCTGGTCTTCGCTTGACTGGAGCGAGAGTCCTCACCCCCGCCGCGACGACACCACGATCCCCGCCACGATCAGCGCGAACGCCGCGCCGTGGTAGAGGTGCGGCGTCTCGCCCAGAACCAGGGCAGAGAGCACGGCGGCGAAGAGCGGCGTGAGGTTGATGAAGAAACTCGCCACGGCCGGGCCGGCGCGCTGCACGCCCACGCCCCAGCAGCGGTAGGCGAGCAGGGCGGGGCCGAGCGCGATGAAGGCGAGGGCCGCCACGAGCGGCCAGCCCCAGGTGGCGTGGGCGTGGCCGAGCGTCCATTCGCCGGCGGCGAACGCGCCGGACCAGGCCAGGCCGAACACCATCTGCGCCATGAGGAAGGCGGCCCAGTCGCCGCGCAGGCCTGCGGGCTCGGTGGTGCGCGACAGCAGCCAGCTGTAGAAGGCCCACGAGATGGTGGCCAGCACCATGTAGAGATCGCCCGGCACGAGCCGCAGCGCCAGCAGCTGCGCCCATTCGCCGCGGCTGAGCACCACCAGCACGCCGGCGATGGAGAGCAGCGCACCCGTCGCCTGCGCGCGCGTCACCCGGGCGCCGAAGCAGAGCGCGCCGATGGCCAGCATCCAGACCGGCAGCCCCGAGCCGACGAGCGTGACGTTGAGCGGCGTGGAGGTCTGCAGCGCCATGTACTGCAGCGCGTTGTAGCAGCCGATGCCGAGCAGCCCGAGCATCGCATAGCGGCGCCAGTGCGGCCACAGCGGGCTGCCGCGGCGCAGCACGCCGTGGGCCAGGGGCAGCAGCACGATGAAGGCCAGCGCCCAGCGGATGAAGTTGAGCGCGACCGGGGAGATGAGGGGATGCACGAGGCGGCCGACGACCGCGTTGCCGGCCCAGAGCAGCGGCGCGGCCACGAGCAGGGCCACGGTGCCGGACGAGAGTCGTTGTGTCATGGCCTGGAAATGTACCGGCCTGCGGGCTTCGCCGATCCGTGGCAGGATGCAC
The DNA here is from genome assembly GCF_031844105.1 of Acidovorax sp. PRC11. Taxonomy (NCBI): domain Bacteria; kingdom Pseudomonadati; phylum Pseudomonadota; class Betaproteobacteria; order Burkholderiales; family Comamonadaceae; genus Acidovorax; species Acidovorax sp. PRC11. The sequence goes on from NZ_JAUZUQ010000015.1 coordinate 45,485, forward strand.
GCCGGCCCCCGCGTGGGGCCATTCCGCGGGCCGGATGCCCGTCCGCATCGCCCCGGTTCGCGTTCTCGATTTTTTCCTTTCTTTTTTGATCGTGTCTTCCAACGCAGGAGTCGCCGCATGAGCCTTGCCGTCCAGATCCGCCAGCACGGCGGTCCCGAAGAACTGCACCTGACCGACGTGACCGTGGGCGAGCCCGGCCCCGGCGAGATCCGCATCCGCCACCATGCGGTGGGCCTGAACTTCATCGACGTGTACCACCGCACGGGGCTGTATCCGCTGCCGATGCCGGCCACGATCGGCATGGAGGGTGCGGGCATCGTCGAGGCCGTGGGCGCGGGCGTGACGCACCTCGCCGTGGGCGACCGCGCCGCCTATGCGAGCCAGCCGCCCGGCAGCTATGCCGAGGTGCGCGTGCTGCCCGCGAAGTGCGTGTGCCGGCTGCCCGACGCGATCGATTTCGAGACCGGCGCGGCGATGATGCTCAAGGGCCTGACGGCACAGTACCTGCTGAAGAAAACGCTGCCGGCCGAGGGGCTGCAGCCGGGCGACCACGTGCTGTTCCATGCGGCCGCGGGCGGCGTGGGGCTGATCGCCTGCCAGTGGGCGAAGGCGCTGGGCCTGCAGCTCATCGGCACGGCGGGCAGCGACGAGAAGTGCCAGCTGGCGCTCGCCAACGGCGCGGCGCACGCCATCAACTACCGCACGGAGGATTTCGCGGCGCGCGTGAAGGAGATCACGGGCGGCGAGGGCGTGAAGGTGGTGTACGACTCGGTGGGCAAGGACACCTGGGAGAAGTCGCTGGAGTGCCTGCGGCCCTTCGGGCTGATGGCCACCTTCGGCAATGCCTCGGGTCCGGCGCCGGCGTTCGCGCCCGGCATGCTGGGCGCCAAGGGGTCGCTCTACGTCACGCGGCAGACGCTGTTCACCCACATCGCCACGCGCGAATCCACCCAGGCCATGGCGGACGACCTGTTCGCGGTGGTGCAGAGCGGCGACGTGACGATCCACATCGACCAGCGCTACCCGCTGCGCGACGTGCAGCAGGCGCACCGCGACCTGGAAGCGCGCAAGACCACGGGCTCCACCATCCTGACGCTGGAATGAGTGCGCACCGCGAGATGCCGGTGCCCGCATGGGTGGCGCCGGCCCGCGCGCTGGCGCACCGGCCGCCCGTGGTGCCGCGTGTGCCGTTCGCGGTGGCCGGGCAGTCCGTGGGCTCGGTGGCGCCGGGGCTGATGGAAGGCCTCGCGCTGGACCGAGGCGCCGGCCGGGCCGACGTGGCGGCCGCGCTGGTGAAGGAATCCCATGCCGGATCGGAGCGTTGGCACCTGGCCTGCGCCCCGGCCGATGCCACGCATGCGCTGGCCGCGCTGGCGGATGCACTGCGCCGCGCCGGGCGCTGCGGGGCGTGGCGCGACGAGCAACTGGCGGTGTGCAACGCGGCGGGTGATCGCATCGGCACGGTGGAGCGCGGCGCGGTGCGCGCGCTGGGCATCGCCACGCGGGCTGTGCACCTCGTGGCCTGCGCGCCGGACGGCCGGCAGTGGATGCAGCAGCGCGCGTTCGACAAGCCCAGCCACCCGGGCCGGTGGGACACGCTGATGGGCGGCATGGTGAGTGCGCAGGACACGGTGGAATCCGCGCTGGCGCGCGAGACCTGGGAAGAGGCGGGCCTGCGCACCGGGGCGCTGCAGGATCTGTCCCATGGCGGCCACGTCGACTTCGCGCGCCCCAGCGACGAGGGCGAGGGCGTGGGCTACATGGTGGAGCGCATCGACTGGTTCCGCGCCACCGTGCCCGAAGGCCTGGTGCCCGCCAACCAGGACGGCGAGGTGGAACGCTTCGAGCTGCTCGAGGCCGCCGACGTGCAGGCACGCCTCGCGCTGGGCGCGTTCACGCCCGAAGCGGCGCTGGTGCTGGCCGGCTTCTACGGCTGGTGACGTTGCAGGTGGCGGTGCGGCGGGTCGGCCGCGGGCGCAGCGCGGCCGGGACAGCGCAGCGCGGCCACCGGATCGATAATGCGGGGTTCTTCCGCACGCACCCCCTGCGCATCCGCCATGGCCCGTTCCCGTTTCCTGCCCGACAACTTCACCCTCGCGCTGATCGCCGTCGTCGCGCTGGCCAGCGTGCTGCCGGCGTCCGGCCAGGTGGCGCGCGGCTTCGAGTACGCCACCACGGCGGCGGTGGCGCTGCTGTTCTTCCTGCACGGCGCCAAGCTGTCGCGGCAGGCCATCGTCGCGGGCCTGTCGCACTGGCGGCTGCACCTGCTGGTGATCGCCTCCACCTTCGTCCTCTTTCCGCTGATCGGCTGGGCGCTGCGGCCCGTGCTGGAGCCGCTGGTCACGCCGGAGCTCTACCAGGGCGTGATCTTCCTGTGCGTGCTGCCCGCGACGGTGCAGTCCGCCATCGCCTTCACCGCCCTGGCGCGGGGCAACATGCCGGCCGCCATCTGCTCGGCCTCGGGCTCCACGCTGCTGGGCATCGTGATCACGCCCATGCTGGTCGGCCTGCTGCTGCCGGGCGTGCCCGGCGCCCAGGCCGGCGCGGCCACCGCGGGCTCGGCCGGCCACGACACGCTCGCGAGCATCGGCCGCATCACGCTGCAATTGTTCGTGCCGTTCCTGGCGGGCCATCTGCTGCGGCCCTGGATCGGCGGTTTCGTGCAGCGCCGCGCGGCGGTGCTCAAGTTCGTGGACCAGGGCTCCATCCTGCTCGTGGTCTACACCGCCTTCAGCGCGGCGGTGATCGAGGGGCTGTGGCACGACATTCCGCTGCATGCACTGGCGGGTCTGGTGTTCGTGTGTGCCGTCATCCTCGCGATCGCGCTGGTCGCCACCACCTGGATCAGCCGGCGCGTCGGCTTCTCGAAAGAGGATGAGATCACCGTGGTGTTCTGCGGCTCCAAGAAGAGCCTCGCGAGCGGCGTGCCCATGGCCAAGGTGCTGTTCGCCTCGCACGCCGTGGGCGCGCTGGTGCTGCCGTTGATGGTCTTCCACCAGATGCAGCTGATGGTGTGTGCCGTCATCGCGCAGCACTACGCCCGCCGGCCGGCGGCGGACCTGCCGCAGGAGGCTGCCGCCCCGCGCGGCTGACGCTTCGCGCGGGTTGCAGCACGTTCGCCTCCAGCCGTGCTGCCGGGCGGTGGCGTCCGCACAGTTCGCCGATGGCCGGGGTCGCGGATTCCGTGGCCGGCCGACGGAGGAGGGAGGAGAGGCACCATGTTCGATCGAATTGCGCGGCTCGCCGGCTGTGGCGAGGTTTCCTGCATCACGCCGGCCGCCGGGAGTCGCGCGCAGCCGCGCACGGACGGCCCCGTCGCTTCCCGCGGCATGCCTGCCGCGCCCGAAGGCCTGCCGGTCCGGCCCGCCGGCGGCGACTGGCGCAGAGGGGTTCCGACGGCCATGGCCGCGCAGGAGTGGGCCGGGCGCGCGCCGGCGCGCGGCACCGAGCTGGCGCGGTCTGCGACATCGCTCGCGGCCTACATGGCCGCCCGCACCATCGTGGGCCGGCCGCTGGACGCGGCGCAGGAGAGCCTGCTGCAGCAGGCGCACCGTACGGTGGATGCCACGCGCCGCGCCTTGACGGGAGGCCGGGGCAATGTCTCGGTCGACATCGGGAGCACGCTGGGCCACAGCTCCCTCCAGTCGCAGGCCTGCCGCGCCGTCATCGGCTACCTGGAGCGGGCACACACCGTCCCCGGAGCCGTTGCGGGCAGCGGGCCTTTCGGGCGCGGGCAGAAGCCGGATGCGGCGACCACCGCGGCGGCAGGTGCGCTCGCGGCGGGTGCCGGCCATTGCGCGGAGCATGCCGCGGTCGCCGTGCTGGTGCAGGCGCCCCATCTGGCGCCGGGCCAGGAGGTCCGCATCGTCGAGCGCGTGCGCGTCGATCACATGTGGGCGGAACTGCATGCGCCGGAGGCCTCCGGTGCTGTCATCGTTCTCGATGCGTGGGCGGACGGTCCGGCCGTATTCCATGAGGATGCACGGTTCGCCGCCGACAGGGCTGCGGTGAACCGGCTGCGCACCATCCGCCGCGCGGACGGCCTGCAGGCCGGGGCGGCGGTCGATGGGTGGCTGCAGGATCCCGCCCTGGGGGCGCGGATGGATCGCGCCCGGCGGCGGCTGGGGCCCGGATTCCGCTATCCGCCCGCCAAGGTCTACCCGCCGGTTCCGGTCGTGTCCGACGCGTTCGCGGAGCAGGTGCGCGAACGCGTGGCTGCCCCCGTGGACGAGCACGTGTATGCCGGGCTGGGGTTCGTCCCGGGCCCGGCGGAACGCGCGCACCGGCGCGCACTGCTCAACGGCGTGGCGGCCGCGGGGGCGGCGCGGCGCACCGGCAGCGGCGTGGCCGATGCGGCGCTCGGGAGCGGGCACATTCTGTCGGCGGCCTGCCGCCTGGATCGCTGAGGCTGCCCGCGTCGGCGGCGGCCGCTGGCGCCGGCAGCCGCCGCTACACCCCCGCCTGCTGGTGGCGCCATTCCTGCGTGCGGCCGCCGTAGCCATAGGCCGCGGCACGCGCATCGATCAGATGCACATAGCTCACCGGATGGAGTCGGGGCCGCAGCGCGGCGAACGCGGCATGCACCTCGCGCAGATAGAGCGCCTTCTCGGCCTTGGTATTGGTCTCGTCGGTGATGCTGATGTCGAGGTGAAAGGCGCTCTGGTCCAGTTCCGCGAGCGATGCGCCACCCACGAACCACTGCGTGGCCGGGATGAACTGCACGGTGGTCGCGATCACGGGCAATTGCTTGCCGAGCACGCGTTGCGTGATGGCTGCGACCGTGTCGGCGGCGCGGCGGGCGAGCAGGGCGTCGGGCTCGCCGCTGAGATGGATCACGGTATGGGGCATGAAGGGCTCCTGGGTGAGCGAAGGACAGGGGGAAGAATGGGAGGAAGGCAACGGCTGCATTCTTGGGCTTTCGCAGGCTTCGGAAAAGCAGGATGATCTGCACATATCCATCGGAAAAACCGTTGACCTGATACCCCATGCGTCCTTTCTCCCTCGACCAGCTCAGAACCTTCGTGGCCGTGTGCGAGGCCGGCAGCCTGGCGGCCGGGGCGCCGCATGTTTTCCTGTCGCAGTCGGCCGTGAGCGAGCAGCTGCGCAAGCTGGAGCAGCATGCGGGCCGGACGCTGCTCGCGCGCTCCAAGGCGGGCGTCGCGCCCACGGTGGCCGGGCAGCGCCTGCTGGCGCACGCACGGCAATTGCTGGCCCTGAGCGAAGCCGCCTGGGAGGATCTGCAGGGCGCCGCGCTGGAGGGTACGCTGCGGTTGGGCGTGACGGATTACTTCCGCCCCGCGGAGCTGGCCGGGCTGCTCGCCCGCGCGCAGGCCCGCCATCCGGGAGTGCGGCTGCAGGTGGCGGTGCGCAAGAGCGGGGAGATCGAAGCGGGCTATGCGCAGGGCGAGTTCGACGTCGGGCTGACCATGCGCCTGCCCGCGGCCGCGGGCGCCGCGGCGGGCCGGCGGGCCGCGGGTACGCCGCTGCGGCGCGAACCGCTGCTGTGGATGGGCGCGGCATGGTCGTGCGCCGCACCTCCTGCGGCCGGCGCACCGCTGCGCCTGCTGGCACTGCCGGACACCTGCTCGCTGCACCGCTTCGCCGTGGCGTTGCTCAAGCGCCGCCGCGTGCCGTTCGTGGTCGCTCTGCAGGCCTCCGGCGTGGCGGGCCTGCAGTCCGCCCTGGCGGCGGGGCTGGGCGTGGCCTGCCTCAACGCGTCGGCACTCTGCGATGGGGTGCAGGCGCTGCCCGCGGCGTGGACGCTTCCTGCGCTGCCGCAGGCCCGCTTCGTGGTGCTGCCTCCGCGGCAGGGCGAATCCGCCTTCGTGCAGCGGGCACGCCAGCAACTCGTGGCGGACTTCGCCTGAACCCGTCCGCCGCGGCTTCGGCTACGTCGGTGCGCGGTCCTTTTCCGCACGCTCTTCCTCGCCGGGCGGAACCTCCAGGCGGTCGTTGCGCACCTCCTTCATCATCGCCTCGCCGGTCGGATCGGTATCGTCGAGCGGCACGTCGTTTTCCTGGGTGACTTCGGGTTCGTCGCTGTGGGGCTTGCGGGGTGTGCTGGACATGTCTGCTCCTCGTCGGGTGGGGAAAGATGGCGGAGCCATCGATCCACCAGGGTAGGGGCTCCGCGCCGCCCGGGCGGACCTGCGAATTCTTCGGCCCGCGTAGGACGCCGCGCCGCGGCCGGCAGCTACCGGCCGTGGCCGCCAAGCTTCGCCCGGCACCCATGCGTTTCGCGCTGCCGGGCATGGCGCGCTTGGCCGACGCCGAAGCTGCGGTGCATCCGTCCACCGGCGCTTCGCGCCCGCATCGCCATGGCCCGTTCCATCACCGCCTCCATCGCGGCCCCCGTGCCGCCCCGGCCCGATGCCGCGGACCGCATGCCCGCGCCCGGGGACGAACCGCCCGCGCAACGGCTGCGAGGGCCTGCGGGCGGCTCCGGGCCGCCGGCGCGGACGATGGTGACGGCGACGGCGACGGCGCCTCATCCGCTGCCGCCGCGGGCCGAGGGGCCGGCCCTCCCGATGACGGCCGCGCGCGCCCTGCTCTGGCGACAGGCGCAGGGCGCCGTCCTGCTGGACAACACGGCCGAGCTGCGGCGCATGGGCTGCGATCCCGTTGCGCAGCTGCTGCGGCGCGCGCCCCCGCCGCGCCGGCCGCAAGCCGAGGGCCCCGGCGCGCTGTGGCTCCCGATGGCGTTGCCCGTGCCGCCGGCCCCGCAGCCCGCCCTGCCACCCGGCGACCCGGTGGCGGCGCGGCGGGGGCAGGTGCTCGACTGGCTGGGGCGGCTGCGGGACGTGGCCGCCAGCGTGCATGCCGAAGGCGCGAGCCCCGACGACGAGCCCGACGCGTTCCGCAAGCTCGACAAGCTGGCGATGCCGGCGATCGTGGCGGCGCTCAATGCGGAGGATCCGGGGCTGCGCTTCGTGTACGCCCACGTCGGCCTGCCCGGCGACCCGTGCGGGCCGCCCGGCAACGAGGGCTTCGGCTCCCGGGAGTGGACGCGGTTCCTCGCCGCCGCGGGCCCCGGGCGGTGGCGCGTCGTGCTGGACAACATGACCCACAACCTTGCGCTGGATGTGCATCTCGAAGGATCGCCGGGCCAGTCCGGGCGCCGCGGCTCCGTCGTGCACCTGAACCCTTGCATGCCTCACGGCGCAGACCCGCTCATCACCGCCGCCGAAATGGCCAGCCAGCTGCGCCTGCCGCAGGACTGGCCGCTGCTGATCGCCGACATGCCCGCCCAGAAGAGCCTGCGGTCGTGCAGGATCTTCGCGCTGTCGATGGCGGCCAAGTGCCATCGGGACGCGTCACTCGACACCCTGCATGCGCTGCGTCTGGCGGGAGGCCCGCTGCCCTTCGGGACGATGCCGGTGGAGGCCGAACTGCTGTGGCCGGCGGAAGATCTCGACGGCTCCGACGACGACGGCAGCGAAGGCGGCGACGCCTTGCCGACGGACGGGCAGGGGGCGCCGCCGCCGGCAGCGCAGGGGCTGCTCGCCCACTACGTCGAAACGGCGGCGGACGCATTCGGGCCCGCCTACATGAAACACGCCCAGTCGCGCGCGGCGGTGCTGGCGTACCTCGCGCGGCGTCCGGAGGAGGGCGGCGCCCCGGTGAACCGCAAGGGCCAGACGCTGCTGGAGCGGCACGATGCCCACCGGGTGGCCCGGTGGCCGCAGCAGTCCGGCGGCCGCCAGTCCGGACCGATGCTCCAGAGCGCTTCCATCGAGCTCAAGCGCATTGCCTTCCTCGACAAGGCGATCCGGCACGCCGCGGGGTGCGCCCCGGAGGACATCCGCGCGCTCTACGCGCACATGGGTGCCGTGGACAGCCGCTGGCGCGACTGGTACCTGCGCTGAGCGCGGCCCGCTGCCTGCGCTTCGATGCCTGCGCTGCCGCCCCGGCGCGGCTCAGTGGCCCGCCGCGCCGGGGGCCGGCGCCTCCGGCGCGCTGCGCAGGCGGCTCGGTGCCAGCGCGCCCGCCGAGTCGAGGATCGGATAGGCGATGGAGCAGATGTGCGAGTTGATGCGCTTCAGGTCGCTGATCAGGTCGATGTGCAGCGAGCTGGTCTCCATGCTCTGCACGGTCTTGTCGGACAGGCGGCCCAGGTGGGTGGCCGCATAGGCGCGCTCCAGGTCGCGGAAGCGCGTCTTCTCCTCCAGCAGCCGCTGCGCATCTCGCACATTGCCGTTGAGGAACACGCTCATCCCCAGGCGCAGGTTGCTCACCAGCCGGCCGTGCAGCTCGGTGATCTCGGCCATGCCCGCGTCGGAGAAACGCCGGCCCTTGCGGATCTTCTTGTCCTCGATGTCGGTGAGCACCCGCTCGATGATGTCGGCCACCTGCTCCATGTTGATGGTGAAGCTGATGATGTCGGTCCAGCGCCGGCTCTCTTCCTCCCCGAGCGCCTCGCGGGAGATCTGCGTGAGGTAGTACTTGATGGACGAATAGAGCCCGTCCACCTCGTCGTCCATCTTGCGCAGCTGCTGGGCGAGCTGCTGGTCGTCCTTGCGGATCACGTCCAGCACGCCGAGCAGCATCGTCTCCACCACGTCGGCCTGGTAGAGCGCCTCGCGCGCCGCGCAGGACATCGCCAGCGACGGCGTGGAGAGCGCCGACGGATCGAGGTGGTGCGGCCGGCGGCTGGGCGGCCCCTCGGGCGGCGGCAGCAGCCGCGCGACGGCCTTGGCCACCCACTGCGTGAAGGCGATGAAGCCCAGGCTGATGACCACGTTGAAGGCCAGATGGAAGAGCACCACGCCCTGTGCCGTGCCCGGCATGTGCGGATGCACGTAGCGCAGCCACAGCCCGGTGAAGGGCGCCACGAGCACCACGCCCATGAGCTTGAAGACGAGGTTGCCCACGGTCACCTGCCGCACCTCCACCGCCGACTTGGCGGTGGTGAGCACGGCGAGCAGGCCGCTGCCCAGGTTGGCCCCCAGCACCAGGCCGAGCGCCACGTCCAGCGGCACCACGCTGGAGGCCGCCATCGCCGCGATCAGCAGCACGATCGCCAGGCTCGAATAGGCCAGGATGGCCAGCAGCGCGCCCATGAACACTTCCATCACGAGATCGCTGTTGAGCGAACCCAGCATGGCGCGGATGATGGGCGAGGCCAGCATCGGCCCGCTGGCCTGCACCACCATCTCGAGCGCGAGCAGCATCAGGCCCAGGCCGATGAGCACGCGGCCCACGCGCCCGGCCGTGCTGGCCTGCCGCGTGATGAAGAGCACCACGCCCACGAAGATGAACAGCGGCGACAGCCACGAGAGGTCGGTGGAGAACAGCACCGACATGAGCGCGGTGCCGATGTCCGCCCCGCGCATCACCGCCAGCGCGGCGGGCAGCGTGATGAGGCCCTGGCCCACGAAGGACGAGGTCATCAGCGAGGTGGCCGTGCTCGACTGCACCAGCGCCGTGACCCCGATGCCCGACAGCGCCGCCGAGAAGCGGTTGCCCATGCTGCGCGCCAGCAGGGTGCGCAGGTTGGCGCCGAACACGCGCAGCACCCCGGTACGCACGAGGTGCGTACCCCAGACCAGCAGGGCCACGGCGGCCAGCAGATTCAACAGGTGCTTCATGGAAAGAGGAGATCGGTGCTCCGCCGGAGAACGGCCGCGCTGCGCGCCGTGCAAAGTTCCGGGGGGATGACAGCATACTCCTGAATCCATAGCAATCGGCGAGCAACCGCGGCCCGGGCCCGGTCACTCGCGACGGCTTTTCGCCTGCCGGAGCGCGGCTTCGCGGCCGCGGGCCGGCGGGTGCCGCCGGGTTCCTACGCTGGGCCTCCGATGCACGAAAGATGGAAAGGCGGAGTCGCCATGGTCGTTCAACGCAACCCGGGGCTGCAACTGCAGGCGGCCCGGCCCCCGGCCGGCGCCGGCGCTGCAGACGCTCCGGCGGTACGCTCGTCGGCCCCGCGGCCCGGTACGGCCGTGGAACTCGCCACGCGTGCCGGGGGCACGCCGCCTCCCGGGGCGCCAAGGCCCACGCAGGGGAACATGCACGCTGCGGCGCCGTTGCCACCACAGGGGCCCCGGTCCGATGCGCCGCTGCGCGGCCGGACCGCGGAGGCCGGCATGCACCGACCGGCGGGCGCGGCGGCGCCGGCCGCGGCAAGAGGTCTGGGCGTGGCGTACTTCGACCGCGCGGCGCTGGCGCTCACCAGCATGCAGCACGAGCCGAAACATTGCGCGAGGCCCGCCGGCACGACGGATTCCGCGCACCGCGCCGCCCTGCAGGCCCGGATCGCGCGGCTGCAGAAGATGCTGACCGTCCGCGAGGCGGCGCTGCAGACCCAGGCGGATCTCCGGGTGCGGCTCGCAGCGCTGGACGGCCGCGCGGACCCGGTCCGCTACGCTTCGTGGGCCAGGGCCGTGGCACTGGATCTGAGCGCGGTATTCCAGGAATCGCAGGATGCGCTACACGCCATGCAGTCGGCCGGGAGCGGTACGGAGGACGATTCGGACATCGACGAGGACGCGTTCGTGGATGCGCCCACGGAGCTGCCTGAAGGGGCCGACTCCGACCCGGAGGAGACGGTGCCCGCGGAGCGGCCCCACGCCGATGCGCCGCCACCACGCGCCTCCGCGGACCATCGGCCGCCGCGCCCCACCCGGTCTCTGGATGCGGAAGGGATCGTGCTGGGCTTCCAGCCCGACGGCTCGCAGACGCACCAGGCCAATGGACTGGCGCTGCAAAGGAAGATGGCCCGGCTGAAGGCGCTCCAGGCCGAGCGCGCCGGCTTCAGCGAGGCCGATGCGGCCCGGATCGACCGGGCCCTGCGCGACCTGCAGGGCCGCATGAAGGAGCTGCGCGAATACCTGGCCGAAAAAGGCATTCCCGAGTCGCTGTTCTTCCGCGAGCCCATGCCCCGGGAGGCCATCATCGCCGCGCGCGAACGCCGCCGTCGCGACGAGCAGGAAGCGCTGGACGCCGGCTACCACCCCTTCTGACGCCTGCCCGCGTCCACCGGCGGCCCGCCGGGGACGTGGCCGGCGGCGCCGCGCGAACGGCTCAGGACCCGCGACGCACCCGCAGCAGCTCGTCGATGATCAGGCAGGCCGCGCCCACCGTGATCGCCGAGTCCGCCAGGTTGAAGGCCGGGAAGTGCCAGCCGCGCGCGTGGAAGTCGAGAAAATCCACCACGTAGCCGTGCATCATCCGGTCCACCACGTTGCCGATGGCGCCGCCCAGGATGCTGGAGAGCGCGAAGCAGAAGAGCTTCTGCCCCGGGTGCGCACGCAATTGCCAGACGATGAAGAGCGCCGCCGCCACGCCGATGCCGGTGAACACCCAGCGCTGCCAGCCGCCCGCGTCCGCCAGGAACGAGAACGCCGCGCCGGTGTTGTGCGCCCGCACGATGTTGAAGAAGCTGGTGACGTAGGTCGCATCGCCCAGGCGGTAGTAGCCCAGGATCAGCGTCTTGGTGAACTGGTCGGCCACCAGGAGCAGCAGCGCCCAGGCCAGCCAGGGCCAGAGCGCGCCGCCGCCCGCCGCCGTGTTGCCGCGGGCCGCCATCACGCGTGCTCCCGGTGCTCGCCGGCACCGAACAAGTTGCTGGTGCAGCGGCCGCACAGCGTCGGGTGCGCCGCATCGTGGCCCACGTCGGCGCGGTAGTGCCAGCAGCGCTCGCACTTGGCGTCGGTGCTGGGCCGCGCCGCGATGCCCACGGCGTCGCCCGAAGCCAGCTCGATCGCGGACGTGATGAAGACGAACTTCAGGTCATCGCCCAGGCTCGCGAGCAGCGCATGGTCCTCCGGCGGCACGGTGAGCGTCACCACCGCCTGCAGCGACGCGCCCACCTGGCCGGCCGCGCGCAGCGTCTCGATCTCCTTGTTCACCGCATCGCGCAGCGCGCGGATGCGCGACCACTTGGCGACCAGCGCCCCCTCGGCGCGCGGCAGGTCGGAATACGTCTCCAGGAAGATGCTCTCGGAGCTGCCGAACACCTTCCAGGCCTCTTCCGCCGTGAACGACAGGAAGGGCGCCATCCAGCGCAGCATCGCGTGCGTGACGTGCCAGAGCGCCGTCTGCGCGCTGCGGCGCGCGAGGCTCTTGGGGGCCGTGGTGTAGAGCCGGTCCTTCAGCACGTCGAGGTAGAAGCCGCCCAGGTCTTCGGAGCAGTAGAGCTGCAGCTTCGAGACCACCGGGTGGAACTCGTAGACCTGGTAGTGCGCCAGCACCTCGGCCTGGAACTCCGCGGCGCGGGTGAGCGCGTAGCGGTCGATCTCCAGCATCTGCTCGAACGGCACGGCGTCCGCGGCCGGATCGAAGTCGCTCACGTTGGCCAGCAGGAAGCGCAGCGTGTTGCGGATGCGGCGGTAGGCATCCACCACGCGCGCGAGGATCTTGTCGTCGCCCGCGATGTCGCCCGAATAGTCGCTCGCCGCCACCCACAGGCGGATGATCTCGGCGCCCAGCTTCTTGTTGATCTCCTGCGGATCGATGCCGTTGCCAAGCGACTTGCTCATCTTGCGGCCCTGGCTGTCCACGGTGAAGCCGTGCGTGAGCAGGCCCTTGTAGGGCGCGCGGTCGTACAGCGCGCAGGCCAGCAGCAGCGACGAATGGAACCAGCCGCGGTGCTGGTCGTGGCCTTCCAGGTACAGGTCGGCCTCGGGGCCGCTGTCGTGGTGCACGCCGGGGTGCGTTCCGCGCAGCACGTGGAAGAAGGTGGAGCCCGAGTCGAACCACACCTCCAGGATGTCGGTGCTCTTGGAGTAGTGGGGCGCGTCCTCGGCGCCGAGGATGTCTTCCACCGTCACGCGGCTCCAGGCCTCGATGCCGCCGGCCTCGACGATGCCGGCCGCCTGGTCGAGGATCTCCATCGTGCGCGGATGCAGCTCGCCCGAATCCTTGTGCAGGAAGAACGGGATCGGCACGCCCCAGCTGCGCTGGCGCGAGATGCACCAGTCGGGCCGGTTGGCGATCATGTCGTGCAGGCGCGCCTTGCCGTTCTCCGGGTAGAAGCTGGTGTGCTCGATGGCTTCCAGCGCCGTCTGGCGCAGCGTCTTGGGCGCCTTGTCCTTGGTGAACACGCCTTCGCCTTCGTCCATGCGGATGAACCACTGGGCGGCGGCGCGGTAGATCACGGGCGTCTTGTGGCGCCAGCAGTGCGGGTAGCTGTGGACGATGTCCTTGGTCGCCATCAGGCGGCCGGCAGCGCGCAGCGCCTCGATGACGACGGGCACGGCCTTCCAGATGTGCTGGCCGCCGAAGAGCGGGAAGTCGGCCGCGTAGGTGCCGTTGCCCTGCACCGGGTTGAGGATCTCGTCCAGCGCCATGCCGTTGGCGCGGCAGGAGTTGAAATCCTCCAGGCCGTAGGCGGGCGAGGAGTGCACGATGCCGGTGCCGTCGTCGGCCGTGGCGTAGTCGGCGAGGAACACCGGCGCGAGGCGGCGGTAGCCGAAGCTGCCGTCCTCGCTCGCCACGTCGTACAGCGGATGCTCGAACTCCAGCCCGCCGAGCGCCTGGCCGGGTGCGGTGGCGAGCACGCGGCCTTCCAGCCCGTACCGCTGCAGGCACGACTCGACCAGCGGCTCGGCCAGCACGAGCAGGCCGCGCTCGGTCTCGACCAGCGCGAAGCGGATCTCCGGGTTCAGGTTCAGCGCCTGGTTGGCGGGGAGGGTCCAGGCCGTGGTGGTCCAGATCACGATGAAGGCGTCGCGCGCCAGGGCCGGCAGGCCGAAGGCGGCAGCCAGCGCCTGCGGGTCGTGCGCCTTGAAGGCCACGTCCAGCGTGGTGCTCTTCTTGTCCTGGTACTCGATCTCGAACTCGGCGAGCGACGAGCCACAGTCGAAGCACCAGTACACGGGCTTGAGGCCGCGGTACACGAAGCCGCGTTCGATCACGCGCTTGAACGCGCGCAGCTCGCCGGCCTCGTTGGCGAAGTTCATCGTCTTGTAGGGGTTGTCCCATTCGCCGAGCACGCCCAGGCGCTGGAAGTCGCCCAGCTGCTGCGCGATCTGCTCGGTGGCGAAAGCACGGCTCTTCGCCTGCATGTCGTCGCGCGACAGGCTGCGCCCGTACTTTTTCTCGATGGCGTTCTCGATCGGCAGGCCGTGGCAGTCCCAGCCCGGCACGTAGAGCGCGTCGAAGCCTTCCAGCTGGCGCGCCTTGGTGATCATGTCCTTGAGGATCTTGTTCACCGCGTGGCCCATGTGGATCTGGCCGTTGGCGTAGGGCGGGCCGTCGTGCAGGATGAACTTCGGGGCGCCGCAGCGGGCGTCGCGCAGCTTCTTGTAGATGCCCTTCTCGTCCCACTCCTTCACCCAGCCCGGCTCGCGCTTGGGCAGGTCGCCGCGCATCGGGAAGGGGGTGTCGGGCAGGTTCAGCGTGGCGCGGTAATCGGTGCCGGGGCTGGCGTCGGGGGCGGAATGCGTGGTGTCGGACATGGCTGGGCAGGGTGTGCCTGGCTGCCGGCGGATGCCGGGGCCGCCAGGGCGGAACGGAGCGGATGGACGGAAGAGGGGAGGCTGCGCCGCAGGGCGCGGCACGGGTGCGAAGGTGCGGCGGATGCGGGCCCGGCAGGTGCGCGGCCCGCGCCGGCGTCAAATTCGGTCGCGCGTGGTCTGGCGGCGGGTTTCCGTGTAGCTGGCCGCCGGAGTGGACGCGAAATACGCCCGCGCGTCCTCGCAATCCCGGGCGATGCCGGCGGTGAGGGCGTCGAGGCTGTCGTACTTCAGCTCGTCGTGCAGTTTGTGCAGGAGTTCCACGCGCACGATTTTACCGTAGGCCTCTTCCGTGCCCAGGTGGCTGGGCCACTCCAGGCAGTGGGTCTCCAGTAGCACGCGGCCGCCGTTGGCATCCTGCGGATCGAGCGAGGGGCGCACGCCCAGGTTGGCGACGCCGGGCAGGGGGTGCTCCGAGAGGCCGTGCACCCGCACCACAAAGATGCCGGAGGCCGCGGGCTTCCAGTGGGCGAACCGGAGGTTCAGCGTGCGGAAGCCGTCGGCGGCGCCCTCCGCGCTCGCGCCCAGCGCACGGCCGAGCTTGCGCCCGTGCACCACGTGGCCGCTGATCGCATAGGGCCGGCCCAGCAGCGCGGCGGCGGCCTCGATGTCGCCACGGGCCAGCGCCTCGCGCACGGCCGAGCTGGAGACGCGCAGGCCATGCACTTCGTAGCTGTTCATGCGCGCCACGTCGAAGCCGCGCTCGCGCCCGGCGGCGTCCAGCATCGCGTAGTCGCCCGCGCGCTGCGCGCCGAAGCGGAAGTCATCGCCCACCAGCACATAGCGCGCGCCCAGCCCGTGCACCAGCACGTCGTCGATGAAGGCCTGGGGCGGCTGTCGCGCCAGCCGCTCGTTGAAGGGCAGAACGACTGCCTGCTGCACGCCGCAGCGCTGCAGTTCCTCCAACTTGTCGCGCAGCGTTCCGATGCGCGCCGGCGCCAGCTCGGGCCGCCGCAGGGCGCTGGCGAAATAGTCGCGCGGATGCGGCTCGAACGTGAGCACGCAGCTCTCCACGCCGCGGTGCGCGGCTTCGCTGGCGAGCAGCGCCAGCATGGCCTGGTGGCCGCGGTGCACACCGTCGAAATTGCCGATGGTGACCGCGCAGGCTGGGGCGATGCCGGGGTGGTGGAGGCCTCGGAAGATCTTCATCGGAATGCTATGTTTTTGATAGCGTGCCACGCAGGTGCGCCAAGCGCTGGCCGCCAATTCGTCATGATTTGGGAGTATATTGTGCGGCACGGGCCCCCGCGGGCGGCCCGCGAGACATCAGCGTTCCGAATCTTGTCGTGTTGCAAGGAGGGTGTTGTGAAGGTCTTGAAGCTGTCGGCCCAGGGGCTGCCGCAATCGTGGATTTCGCTCGAACAGGCGGTCACGCACTATGCCGCGGGCGAGGTGCGCTGGGAATCCGGCGGGCCGATCGCGGTGTTCCGCGGCGGGCACAACGCGCTCACGGGCGAGCAGTCGGTGATCGAGGTCAACAGCATCATCGGCACCAAGGGCGTTCCCGGCATCAACCCCTTCGGCCTGCGGCCCGCGCTCACCAACGCCAAGCTGTTCGCCCGCGACCGCAACGTCTGCGCCTACTGCGGCGGCCACTTCCACGAGGAAGACCTCACGCGCGAACACATCGTGCCCTTCGCGCGCAACGGCGAGGACCACTGGATGAACGTGGTCACCGCCTGCCGCGCCTGCAACCACAGGAAGGGCCCGCGCACGCCCGAGCAGGCCCACATGCCGCTGCTCTACACCCCCTACGTGCCCAGCCTGTGGGAAGACTTCATCCTGCGCAACCGGCGCATCCTGGCCGACCAGATGGAGTTCCTCATGGCGCACGTGCCGAAATCCTCCCGGCTGCTGAGCTGATCCGCTGGCGCCCGAAGGGGCCCATCCGTGCCGCCCGGCGGCGCGGTTCCGCCACGCGGGCGGTGCGCGCACGGTGGCATGCTCAGGGCATTCCCGCTTCCGCGGCGGCCGTGGCCGCCGCCATAATCGCCGGCCGCCCCTGCGGCGCGCCGCCCTTCGGCGGCGGCCCGGCCTGCCGGGCCCGCTTCCGTTCCTGTTCCCGTTTCCTCGCCTTTCCGTTCCCTCTTTCCTTTTCACCGGACACCGAACCCATGCGCCACGCCGCCGATTCCGCCTTCGCTCCCTCCGTGCCTTCCGCGTCCCTGTCGGCGGCCGGAACCCTGCGCCGCCACGGCCTGGCCACCGTCGCCGCGGCCGCCGTCGCCGCCATCGCCGGCCTGGCCGCGGGTGCCGCCCAGGCCCAGCAGGGCAAGGAAGTGAAGCTGGGCTATGCCCTGGCCGTCAATTCGCACTACGGCGCGGCCGCGCAGGCCTGGGCCGACACGGTGGAGAAGGGCACGAACGGCGCCTTCAAGTTCAAGCAGTTCCCCTCCAGCGCGCTCGGCGGCGAACGCGAACTGATCGAGGGCCTGCAGCTCGGCACGGTGGAGGCGGTGATCGTCTCCACGGGCGCCCTGAGCAACTTCGTGCCCGACGTCGGCGTGGTGGACATCCCCTTCCTGTTCCGCGACACCGCCCATGCCCGCGGCGTGCTCGACGGCGCCTTCGGCCAGGAGCTGCTGGGCAAGTTCCAGAAGCGCGGCCTGATCGCGCTGGCCTGGGGCGAGCAGGGCTTCCGCCACCTCACCAACAACAAGCATCCGGTGAAGACGCCGGCCGATCTCAAGGGCCTGAAGATCCGCGTGACCGAGAACCCGGTCCACATCACCGCCTTCCGCACGCTCGGCGCCTCGCCCACGCCGATGTCCTGGCCCGAGGTGATCGGCGCGCTGCAGCAGGGCACGATCGACGGGCAGGAGAACCCCATGTCGGTGATCGTCTCGGCCAAGCTGCCGCAGGTGCAGAAGTACCTCTCGCTCACCGGCCACGTGTACGCCCCGATGGCGCTCATCGTCTCGCCCAACTTCTGGGGCAGCCTGAACGACGCGCAGAAGGCCGCCTTCACGCAGGGTGCCAAGGCCGGCGCACAGGCTTCCCGCAAGTTCGTGGACGACGTCGAGCAGAAGGGCCTGGCCGAGGTCAAGGCCGCCGGCATGCAGGTGGAGGAGTCGGTGGACAAGGCCGCCTTCCAGAAGGCCCTGGAGCCCGCCTACAAGCAGTACGCCGCCAAGTTCGGCCAGAAGACGCTCGACCAGATCACCAGCGCCAAGTAAGCCGCGCGGTGCGCAGGGCGGCGCCAGCCCGCCGCCGTGCGCGCCGCCCGGGCGGTGCCCGCTGCCGCGGCCGCACCGCTTCCGTGCAATGCCCCGAACGGCCCGGGGCGGCCATGCGCCGTCCGGCCGGATTCCTTTCCCTTCCTCTGTTCCGCTTCCAACGCCCATGCTCCGACGCTTCGAGCGCGCCCTCGTGGCCTGCAACCGCTGGCTCCTCATCCTCCTGCTGCTGGCCATGGCCTGCATCGTCTTCGCCAACGTGGTGCTGCGCTACACCACCGGCGATTCCATCGTCTGGGCCGAGGAGGTGGCGCGCCACCTGATGATCTGGGGCACCTTCCTGGGCGCGGGGCTGGTGCTGCGCTTCGGCGGCCACGTGGCGATCGACAACCTGCACCACATCGCCGGCGAGCGCGGCGCGCGGGCCCTTCGGGCCTTCATCGTGGTGGCGCTGGGCGTGTTCTTCCTCGCGATGGCCTGGTTCTCGGTGCAGTACGTCTGGGCCACGCGCTTCCAGACCACGCCGGCCACCGACATCCCGTTCGCATGGATCTACGCCGCCATGCCCGCAGGCTTCCTGCTGCTCTTCGTGCACCTGCTCTTCATGGCGCGCGGCTACGTGCTGGGCGGGCGCTATGTCGAATCCGACGAGATGGACGCCGAATCGGCGGCCTCGCTGTGACGGCCCGCGCACGCACAAGGAACTGACGCCATGGCACTCACCCTTTTCGTTTCCGCCATCGTGCTGATGGCGCTGGGTTTCCCGGTCGCCTTCGCGCTCGCGATGTCGGCCTCCATCGCCGTCTTCGTCGGCGGCCGCTATCCGCAGCTGATCGTCTTCAAGGAGATGTTCACGGGCATCGACAGCTTCCCGCTGATGGCCGTGCCCTTCTTCATCCTCGCGGCCGAGATCATGTCCGGCGGCGCGCTCACCGTGGTGCTGCTGCGCTTCGCGGCACAGTTCGTCGGGCACCTGCGCGGCGGCCTCGGCCATGCCAACATCCTCTCGCTCACGCTGTTCTCCGGCATCTCCGGCTCGGCCCTGGCCGACGCGGCCGGCCCGGGCTCGATGATGGTGAAGATGATGGACAAGGCCGGCTACTCGCGCGCCTATGCGGCCGCGCTCACGGCCAGCACCGCCATCGTCGGGCCGATCATCCCGCCCTCGATCATCATGATCATCTACGCGCTGCAGGACGAGCAGGTCTCGGTGGGCGGGCTCTTCATCGCGGGCTTCGCACCGGGCCTTCTCATCGCGCTGGCGATGGCGATCGTCAACTGGCGCGTGTGCGTGCAGCGCGACTACCGCTCGCGCGAGCCGCGCCCCACGGGCCGCGAGATGCTCTCCAACAGCATCCGCGCCATCCCCGCGCTGATGCTGGTGGTGCTGATCCTGGTCGGCATCCGCTTCGGCATCTTCACGCCCACCGAAGCCTCGGTGGTGGCGGTGTTCTACGCGCTGGTGTGCGGCAAGTGGATCTACCGCACGCTGGAGTGGAAGGCGCTGCCGCACATCGCGGCGCGCTCGGCGCTGCTCACGGCCTCGGTGCTGCTGGTGGTGGCGGCCTCGGCCGCGTTCGCCTGGGTGCTCACCATCGAAGGCATTCCGCAGCAGCTCGCGCAGACCATCGTCGGCTGGGACCTGTCGCCCGTCACCTTCCTCATCGCGGTGAACATCCTGCTGCTGCTCTTCGGCATCTTCATGGAGCCGCTGCCCGGCGTGATGATCCTGGTGCCCATCCTCGCGCCGATCGCGAGCGCCCTGGGCATCGACCCGATCCACTTCGCGATGGTGGTGATCGTCAACCTGACGCTCGGCATGATCACGCCGCCCGTGGGCGGGCTGCTGTTCGTCACCTCCGTGGCCACCAAGGTGCCGCTTGCAGCCCTCACGCGCGAGCTGCCGCCGTTCCTCGTGGCGCACCTGATCGTGCTGGCGCTGCTGACCTTCGTGCCGGCCATCTCCACCTGGCTGCCGCACGCGTTGGGGTTCTGAGCGGGCAGTGGTGCTGGCTGCAGTGCCTGCGTGAACAGGCATTGCACGGCCGAGTGTTGTTTGTTTCGATAAGAGTGTATTAATTTATTACATTTGCTGGCAGCATGCCTGATCTGCACGGATGAGTTGCAGTTTACGGAGATCTTCATGCCGCTCAAGCCGTCCCCCACCCTGGCGCAGAAACTGACTGCGCTCGTGGCCTTCTTCCTGGTGTTGCTGCTGCTCGTGGGGGGCACGGGGCTGCTGCAGCTACGCTCCGTAAGCGCTGCGCAGCGCGAGATGTACACCGACACCGTGGTCCCGTTGCGCAAGGTCGTGGATGGGGGCCGGCAGGCAGCGGTGCATTTCCGGCGCATGTACCCCTTCATCCTCAAGACGGATCCGAAATCCCGCGAGGAGACACTTGCGCTCAACCAGCAGTCGGAGCAATCCGTGCTCGATGCCATCGGCCTGCTGCAGCAGCCGGATTCCAGCGCCGCACTGCACGCGACCGGGCAGAAACTGGCGGACACCTGGGACCGCTACAAGGCGTCCGTGGCGAAGCTGCAGGCCGCCGCCCAGGCTGGCGATGCCGAAGCGGCGATGGCCGAGCTGAACACCTCCACCGACCGCCTGCACGTGGAAGTTCGCAACCTGCTGCTGGAGGCCGGAAAACTGCAGGAGCAGGAAGCGCGGAGCGAGACGGAGCGCGTGGCGGCCTCCGTCGACCGCACGTTCCTGGCAGTGTCTGCCCTGATCGTGGCGGGGACCGCGCTCGGGGTGGCGCTCGGCTGGTGGATGATCCGCTCGGTGCTGCGCCAGCTCGGTGGCGATCCCGCGCAGGCGACCGCGATCGCACGGCAGATCGCCGGCGGCGACCTGCGCGACACGTTCTCGGCCCGCGCGGGCGACACCTCCAGCCTGGTCCACCATCTGGCGGCCATGCGGATGCAGCTGGCGCAGGTGATCGGGCAGGTGCGGCAGTCCGCCGACGCGGTGTCCCAGGCTTCGGTGGAGATCTCCGCAGGTACGAACGATCTGTCGGCCCGCACCGAGCAGCAGGCGGCTGCGCTGGAGGAGACGTCGGCATCGATGGAGCACCTGGGCTCCACCTCGCGCCAGAACGCAGACAGCGCCCGCCAGGCCAACCAGCTGGCCCTGAATGCCAGCCAGGTGGCGGTGCAGGGAGGCGAGGTCGTGGCCGCGGTGGTGCAGACCATGCAGGGCATCAACGAATCCAGCCGCAAGATCGCGGACATCATCGGCGTGATCGATTCCATCGCGTTCCAGACCAACATCCTGGCGCTCAACGCGGCGGTGGAGGCGGCGCGCGCCGGCGAGCAGGGCCGGGGTTTCGCCGTGGTGGCCAGCGAGGTGCGCCTGCTGGCCCAGCGCAGCGCCCAGGCCGCGCGCGAGATCAAGGACCTGATCGGTGCCAGTGTCGAGCGCGTGGGCGAGGGATCGCAACTGGTGGACAAGGCCGGCACCACCATGGCGGAGGTGGTCTCCGCGATCCAGCGCGTGACCGACCTGATGAGCGAGATCAGCGCCGCGAGCAGCGCCCAGAGCGATGGCGTGGCGCAGGTCGGCGAGGCGGTTACCGTGATGGACCAGGGCACCCAGCAGAACGCCGCCCTGGTGGAAGAAAGCGCCGCCGCGGCCCGGTCCATGCAGCAGCAGGCTGCCCAGCTGGTGTGGGCGGTGGACGTGTTCCGGACCTGAGCGGCCCGGCCGCTCTCTTTCCCTTACTTGCGCGCGCTGACGAGGAAGCCCTGCACGGGCTGGTCGCCTTCGTAGCGCAAGACGAGGTCTTCGATCTCGACGGAGGTGAAGCCCGCCTCGCGGCACACCGCCATGGCGTGGCTGCGCTTGTGGGCGTAGCGGCCGCTGGCCTGCAGCACGAGGTCGGGGCCGTCCTCGGGCGCGGCTTCGCAGGAGAAGAGGAAGTCGCCGTGCGGCACGATCAACCGGAAGGCGTCGGGCACGGTGTCCGTGAGATCGCCCGCATAGATGAAGACGTCCAGCGCCGCCACCACCTCGTAAGTGGAGTCGGGGGTGTCGCGCAGCGCGTCCAGCAGGTTCGCGTTGTGGAAGCGGTCGTACACGTTGTGGCGCGCCGCCTGCTCGATCATCTTCATGGAAATGTCCACGCCGATGAGGAAGCCGTCGAGGCGGCCCAGGCACACGCCCAGCAGCCCGGTGCCGCAGCCCAGGTCCAGCACGTTGAGATGCTTGTCGGGATAGCGCGCGAGGATCTTCTCCGCGGCGATCTTCGGCAGCTTGTACTTGAGGCCGGCGACCATGTGCTGGTCGTAGAGGCTCGCGAGGCTGTCGAACATCGCGCGGTGCAGTTCCGGCGGCTGGTGCTGCGGCGTGACGCCGTGGGCGATGGCGGTGTAGTAGGCCACCACCGAATCGCCGGGCGCGAGTTCCATCAGCGCCGTGGTGTCGGCCACGGCCTGCGCCGGCTTGCCGGCGGCGATGCAGGCCTTCACACGGCCGAGGCGGGACTCCGCATCCTGCGGGTTCTCGCCGATGAGCGCCCCCCAGGTCTCCAGCGCCTCGCCATGGTTGCCCTGGTCACCCAGGTCGCGCGCGAGCAGGCGGCGCAGCTGCACGTCGCCCGGCACCAGCACCAGGCCCCGGCGCAGGTGGCGAATGGCCATGTCGAGGTGGCCCGCGCGGTGGGCGATGTCCACCACGCCTGCGAGCACCACGAGATCGTTCGGATGGGCCAGGGCCAGCTTCTCGGCCAGTTCGACGGCCTCGCGCAGCTGGTTCTGGCGTGCATGCAGCAGGGCGAACTCGAGCTGCCCGGGTGCCCAGTCGGGTGCCAGGGTCACGGCGCGGCGCAGTCCGTCGAAGGCCTTCGGGATGTTGCCCGCCTTTTCGGCCATGAGGCCCGCGAGCATGAACACCCGCGGATCGTTCGGCATCGTCCGCTGCGCCTGGTTCAGCGTGAGCGCGGCCTGCTGCAGTTCGCCGCGCGAGATCAGCTCGCGCGCCGTTTCGAGGTGTTGGCGGTTCGGGTCGGTGGGGGTTGCAGTGGCGCTCATGTCTCGTGCTGAAAATAGAGAGCCGGGCACGGGGCCCGGCTGCAGGGAATCACGGGATTATCCCGGATTCGCCCGCTGCGCCACGGCCGGCTTCAACGCAGGCCCGACAGTTCGCGGCCGGCGAGGTCCACCAGCACGCCGTCGTCGTTCGAAAGTTCCCAGAACATCACGCCGCGCAGGCCCCCGAGCTTCACCAGAAGGGTCTTGTCGCGCACGCTCTCGGGGCCGTCCAGCGTCCAGAAGGTGGTGCCGTCGAAGAGCCACGCGGAGCGGGACCACGCGTCCCAGTGGCGCGTGTATCCCTGCTTTCTGGTGAGGTTGCGGTAATCCTCGAAGCTGCTCTCGTAGGTGCCCGGGGCCGGGCCCGTCGACATCTGGTAGAGGCCGTCGTTCGCCGCCGGCAACCCGGTCCAGCCGCGCGAATAGAGCGGAATGCCCAGCACGAGCTGGGACGCCGGAACGCCCGCCTTCAGATAGCGTTCGACGGTTTCCACCACGGTCAGCCCCTCGGCGCGGTCCGGATCGCGCGGGCTGGGCAGCAGCGCCGCATGGAAATTGGCGCGCAGCTCCAGCGAGTTGTGCATGTCGTAGGTCATGAGGTTGATGAAGTCCACCGTGCGGGCGATGGCCGGCAGCTCGAGCTTGCTGCTGGCATCCTTCGGGGCCGGCGCCGCGACGGTCAGGCGCAGCGACGGGTCGATGGCATCGAGCTGGCGGCGGAACTCCTGCAGCAGCAGCGTGAAGTTCCGGGTGTCCTCCGGCCGCACGATGTTGCCGGGCGCGCCTTCGGCGGCGACGAATTCCCAGTCCAGGTCGATGCCCGAGAACAAGCCGGCGGCAGGGCCGTCGCCGTCGCCCGTCTGCGCGGGATCGGTGCGGCCGCGGATGAAGAGGTCGATGCACGACTTGACCATCGTGCGGCGCGATGCCTCGGTCAGGGCCGCGTCGGAGAACCACTTGGAGCCGTTCCAGCCGCCCAGCGAGACCACCAGCCGCAGGTCCGGGTGACTGCGCTTGAGCACGCGCAGCTGCTGGAAGTTGCCGCGCAGCGGCTGGCTCTCGTCCACCGCGACGCCGTCGACGCTCTCCTGCGCCGTCCAGGGGCGCTCCACGTCGGCCCAGGCGTCGCCGAGCTGGCAGCCGATCGCGCCGGTGCCGTCCGCATTAGCGGGCTGCACGTTGCCGAAGGCGTAGTTGATGGTCGTGAGCCACTGCAGGGCAGGCTGCGCGGCGAGGTCTTTGACCGTGTAGCCGCGGTCGTACATGCCCCAGGAAGTGAAGTAGGCCACGACCTCGCGGGCGGGCGAGGCCGGCGCGGCCTGGCGGCCCAGCGCCTGCGGAAGGGAGGGGTGTGCGAAGGCGGAGGCCGCGGAGAGCAGGGCGGCGGATAGCAGCCAGGTCAGGCCCGGCGTGCGGTGAGGGAAACGCATGTGCGAAGCTCCTTGTGGGGGGAGTTCGCACTCTGCGGGCCACGGCCGAGCCGGTCAATGCAGCACCATGCATGCAATGGTGCGGGTGGCGCTTTGGTTTGCGTGCCTTCAGGCGAAAACGCCCGCCGTATCCTGCATGCGCGCCGACACCTCGCCCAGGTGGTGCAGCGTATCGCCCCAGGTCATTTCCAGCTGCGTGAGCTTCTTGAAGTAGTGGCTGCCGATGTACTCGTCGGTCACGCCGATGCCGCCGTGCAGCTGCACCGATTGCTGGCCCACGAAGCGCATCGACTGGCCCAGCTGCACCTTGGCGCGTGCGAGCGCGCGTCGGCGCTCGTCGGCCGGCGCGCCGAGCTTCAGGCTGGCGTAGTAGCTCATCGAGCGCGCCAGCTCCAGCTGCATCTTCATGTCGGCCACGCGGTGGCGCAGCGCCTGGAAACTCGCGATCGGCACGCCGAACTGCTTGCGCTGGTTCATGTAGTCCACGGTGAGCGCGACGGTCTGGTCCATCACGCCCACCGCCTCGGCGCAGGCCGCGGCGATGCCGATGTCCACCGCCAGCTCCAGCGCCGCGAGCCCGTCTTCCGCGACCAGCGTGGCCGGCGCGCCATCGAACTGAACCTCCGCCGCGCGGCTGCCGTCCTGCGTCACGTAGCCGCGCGTGGCCACGCCCCGCGCGCCGCGCTCGACGAGGAAGAGGGCCATTCGGCCCTGGTGCTGCGCCGGCACCAGGAAGGCATCGGCCTGGTCGCCCGCGGGCACGAGGCTCTTCGTGCCCGACACCGCGATGCCGTCGCCCGCGCCGGTGGCCTGGGCTTCGCACACGTCCAGCCGGTAGCGCGCCTTGCGCTCCTGGTGCGCCAGCACCACCAGCGCCTCGCCGCTCGCGATGCGCGGCAGCCACGCGGCCTGCACGGCTTCCGGCGCGCACTGCGACAGCACGCCGCTCGCCACGAAGGTCTGCGCCAGCGGCTCCAGCACGATGCCGCGGCCCAGTTCCTCCATGGCCACCATCGCGTCCACCGCGCCCTGGCCCAGCCCGTCGTGCGCCTCCGGCACCGTCAGCGCCGTCAGGCCCAGTTCCGCCAATTCGCCATACGCCGCCCGGTCGAAACCGCCCGCCGCAACGATGCCGCGGCGCCGCTCGAACGCATAGCCCTTGTCCACCCAGCGCCGCACCGCATCGCGCAAAGATTGCTGGTCATCGGAAAAATCAAAATCCATGCTCGTCTCCTAAAGCTGATTCGTGGCAGGGCATTCGTGCCACCCCCTCAAAGATCAGCGAAGCTCATACTGGAACCCCCTCGCGGAGGGGGCCCGGGGGAGCCGTGCGTCATCGCACCAGCGAAACATCGTCGCTCCCCCGGAAGAAAAATCAGCCCAGCACCGTCTGGGCGACGATGTTTCGCTGGACTTCGTTGCTCCCCCCGTAGATCGTGGTCTTGCGGAGGTTGAAGTAGGTCGAGGCCAGCGGCGCGTTCGCCACGGTGCCGCCCGGGTAGCCGCCCAGCGCGCCCATCGCCGCATCGCCCTGCCAGCCGGCCTCCATGGCCTCTTCGATGAAGGGCAGGGAATACGGGCCGGCGGCGAGCATCATGAGTTCGGCATAGCGCTGCTGGATCTCGCTGCCCTTGATCTTCAGCAGGCCGGCGATGTCCAGCGAGTTCTTGCCCGATTTCTCGGCCGACAGCACGCGCAGCACCAGCATCTCCAGCGCCACGATGTCCACTTCGAGCAGCGCGATCTGGTCGCGGAAACGCAGGTCGTCCCACACGCCTTCGGTCTTGGCGATGCGCTTCAAGCGCTCCAGCTCGCGCTTGCTGCGGTTCACGTCGGCGATGTTGGTGCGCTCGTGGGAGAGCAGGTGCTTGGCGTAGGTCCAGCCCTTGTTCTCCTCTCCGATCAGGTTCTCGGCCGGCACTTCGACGTTGTCGAAGAACACCTCGTTGACCTCGCACTCGCCGTCCAGCAGCTTGATCGGCCGCACGGTGACGCCGGGCGACTTCATGTCCAGCAGCAGGAAGCTGATGCCGGTCTGCGGCTTGCCCTCCGTGCTGGTGCGCACGAGGTTGAACATCCAGTCGCCGTACTGGCCGAGCGTGGTCCAGGTCTTCTGGCCGTTGACGATGTACTTGTCGCCGCGTCGCTCGGCGCGCGTCTTGAGGCTGGCCAGGTCGGAGCCCGAGCCGGGCTCGCTGTAGCCCTGGCTCCACCAGACCTCGCCGCTCGCGATGCCCGGCAGGAAGCGCTGCTGCTGTTCGGGCGAGCCGAAGGCCATGATGACCGGCGCCACCATCACCGGGCCGAACGGCACGATGCGCGGCGCGCCGGCCAGCGCGCACTCCTCCTCGAACAGGTGCTTCTGCACGGCGGTCCAGCCGGGGCCGCCGAACTGCTTGGGCCAGCCGAAGCCCAGCCAGCCCTTCTTGCCGAGGATCTTCGCCCAGCCCTGCAGGTCGTCGCGCGTCAGGCGCAGGGCATTGTGCACCTTGTGCGCGGTCTCGGCCGGCAGGTGTTCGCGGACCCACGCGCGAATCTCTTCGCGGAAGGCCTGTTCTTCGGGGGTGAAAGCAAGGTCCATGCGGTGTCTCCGTGTGAGCGCCGACGTGGCCGGCGCGATACCGCAATTTGTAGCACGGTCGTGCTTTTTATGGCTGTCCGGGGAGCGACACCCCGAGCTGTCCGCACAGGGCCGCGAGCGATCCGCGCAGCGCGGCCACCTCGGCCTCCAGTGCCCCCACCCGCTCGGCCAGCGCCGGGTCGGCGGTGCGCGCGGAGGAGGCCGTGGAAGCGGAGGCCGTGGCCTGGGCGGCCTGCGCGGCCATGTCGGCGGCGCTCAGGGGGCCGCAGAGCAGGTGCGTCCAGCGCGGTTCGCGGGCGCCCGGGGCGCGCGGCAGCAGGGCCACCAGGGGGCCTCCCTTTTCCTCGCTGCGCGACTGCAGCTCGTCGAGGAAGGCCTCCACCGAGGAGATGTCCGCGAAGCGGTGCCAGCGCTCGGCATTGATGCGCAGCTCGCCGGCGGTCTGCGGGCCGCGCAGCATCAACAGGCCGAGCAGGGCGGCCGACTGGTCGGGAACGCCCACCGCGCGCGGGAAGTTGTGCTCCCAGCGCGTGGTGCGCTGGCCGCCGATCTCCACCACCATGGCGCGGCGGCGCAGGCTGTCCAGCGCCTCCTGCACCTCGGCGTCCGACAGCGTGGTCACCGGATCGCGACTCGATTTCTGGTTGCAGCCCGTCACCACGGCGTTCAGCGTGAGCGGGTAGCTGTCGGGCACGGTGCGGGCCTTCTCCATGAGGGTGCCGAGCACGCGGGCTTCGGCGGCGTCGAGGGGTTGCAGGCGGGGATCGAAGGGCATGGTGGGTCCGGTCGTGGTGTAACGGGGCAGGAACGGGGGGAGGAGGGACGCGGCGATAATCCGCGCCCCATGAAGAACATCGTGATTTTGATCTCGGGCGGAGGCTCCAACATGGCAGCCATCGTGCGGGCCGCGCGCGCGCACGGCTGGGCGGCCCGCCATGGCGTGCGCGTGGCGGCCGTGCTGAGCAATCGGGCCGACGCGGCCGGCCTCGCCTGGGCGCGGCAGGAGGGCATCGCCACCGGGTCCGTGGACCACCGTGCCCATGCCTCGCGCGAGGCATTCGACGCCGCGCTGGCGGCCGAGATCGATGCGCACGACCCGGCCCTGGTGGTGCTCGCGGGCTTCATGCGCATCCTCACACCCGGGTTCGTGGCGCACTACGCGGGCCGGCTGGTCAACATCCATCCCTCCCTGCTGCCGGCCTTCCCCGGCCTGAACACCCACCAGCGCGCGATCGACGCCGGCTGCCGGGTGGCGGGCGCGACGGTGCACCTCGTCACGCCCGAACTGGACGCAGGCCCGATCCTGGCGCAGGGTGTGGTGCCCGTGCTGCCGGGCGACTCGGCGGAAGCGCTGGCCGCGCGCGTGCTGGCGCAGGAGCACTCCATCTACCCGGCCGCCGTGCTGCAGCTGCTGCTGGCGGGCGCCGGCCGTTGAGGTCGAACGCCGCCCTTGCGTCGCTCACAGCGTGGAGATGACCTTCTCGGCCCCGCTGCCTTCCAGCAGGTCCTGGGACACCAGCGCCTGGTGCGAATCCGTCGGATGGATCACGACGGCCCAGTGCCCGGCCCGCAGCGACGAGCGTACCTGCGAGATCAGCCGGATGTGGTCCGGGCGCAGCGTCACCAGCCCGCCCGCCAGCAGCCCGAAGGTGGTCGCGAAACCGACGATGGCGATGAAGGCCAGCAGCGGGCTGCTCGCCACCATGGGCTGGCCGCCGCGCAGCAGCCACGCGTAGAAGAGCACGCCCGCCACCGCACCGGCCAGGCCGGTCACGACATGCGAGCGGATCAGGGTGCGGAAGATGCCGGCCTGCTCGGGCTCCAGGCTGCGCGCGACCAGGTCGCGCCGGGACGCGCGCGCATCCTGCGGGCCCAGCAGCCGCACCTGCGTGCGCTGCATGCCGGGCAGCCGCAGCGCGCGGCCGACCATGGCGTCGGCCTGGTCGCGCTCGGTATAGATCCCGGCGACTTTGGTGAGCGATTTCTCGCCGAACATTCCCTGCAGCAGATGGTCCATGGTGGAGTTCCTCGTGTCGAAACGCCCGGGGGCGGGCAGACGGCGCGGGCGCTCGGGCTGCATCGGGAATGCGGGACGGAGCGCGGCGTCGCGAATGCCTCCAAGGTAAGGCGCGAGGGCGGGGCGGGGCTGTAGGACGCCGGCCGCGCGGATGACCGGCACGCGCCTTGCGCAGGGGAAGGAGAGGGGGCCCGCGGGTTGCGGGAAAAACCGGTCCCGGCGTGCGCGGCCAGGGGCGGGCGGCTCTTCCGTGGTGCGGCCGCACCCCGAGGGAAGGCCGCCGCAGGATGGCAGTTTCAGCCCGCGTCCGCCGCCTGACCGACGAACTCGAAGCGGGGCCGCTCCTGTCCGTCGATCGTCACCGTCTCCGCGAACATCGCCGCGGGCCGCACCCACAGGCCGCGTTCGCCGTAGAGCGCGCGGTACACCGTCATCGGCTCCAGCGTCTCGCTGTGCCGGGCGGTGCCGACCACGTCGTAGAGCATGCCCTTGTAGTGCCGGTACAGGCCGGGGGGCGTGGGAGGCAGGGGCGGCAATTCGCCGTCGGGATGGGAGGGGCTGTGCATGGCCGGATTGTGCGCCGGGCCGGCAGGGCATCGGCCGTGCGGGGCGCGTGGATGGGACAATCCCCCCATGCACCCGAAAGCCCTTCTGGACGCCTGCGCCGAACTCGTCAGGCTCACCCTCCAATTCGAACACCCCGCCGATGCGGTCGTGTCCCGCTATTTCCGGGACCACCGCTCGCTCGGTCCGCGCGAGCGGGCCACCCTCGCCGAAACCGCCTACACGGTGCTGCGCAAGAAGCTGCTGTTCGAGCAGCTCGCACGCTCCGGCTCCGGCCCGCGCGAGCGGCGCCTCGCCATCCTGGGCTTCCACGGTCCGCGCGACTTCCTCAAGAGCGCGCTCACCGATGCCGAGAAGCTCTGGCTCGACCAGTGCGACGCCGTGCCCGCGGCGGATCTGCTGGAGCCCCACCGCCACAACCTGCCCGAGTGGCTCGTGCAGCCGCTCAGGCGGCAGGTGGGCGACGGCTTCTGGGCCCTTGCCGAGAGCCTGGCCCAGCCGGCGCCGCTCGATCTGCGCGTCAACGACCTGAACGCCAAGCGCGCCGACGTGCAGAAGGAACTCGCCAAGGCCGGCATTCCCGCCGTGCCCACGCCGTACTCGCCCTGGGGCCTGCGCGTGGACGGCAAGCCGCCGCTCACCAGGCTGGACGCCTTCGTGCGCGGTGCCATCGAGGTGCAGGACGAAGGCTCCCAGCTCCTGGCGCTGCTGCTGCAGCCGCGCCGCGGCGAGATGGTGGTGGATTTCTGCGCGGGCGCGGGCGGCAAGACGCTCGCCATCGGCGCGGCCATGCGCAGCACCGGCCGGCTGTACGCGTTCGACGTGTCGGCGCACCGGCTCGACGCGCTCAAGCCCCGGCTGGCGCGCAGCGGCCTCTCCAACGTGCATCCCGCCGCGATCGCGCACGAGCGCGACGAGCGCATCAAGCGCCTGGCCGGCAAGATCGACCGCGTGCTGGTCGATGCACCCTGCTCCGGCCTGGGCACGCTGCGCCGCAATCCCGACCTGAAATGGCGCCAGTCGCCCCAGGCGGTGCAGGAACTGGTCGCCAAGCAGACCGCCATCCTGCAGAGCGCCGCGCGCCTGCTCAAGCCGGGCGGACGCCTGGTGTACGCCACCTGCAGCATCCTGCCCGAGGAAAACGAGGGTATTGCGGAGGCCTTCAGTGCGGCACATTCCGACTTCGTGGCGGAAGACGTGGGCGCGCTGCTGGAGCAGCTCAAGGTGCAGGATGCCGCATCGCTGTGCAGCGGCGGCGCGACGGGCACTGGCTATCTGCGCCTGTGGCCCCATCTCCACCAGACGGACGGCTTCTTCGCCGCCGTCTGGACCCGCAAGGGTTGAGCGCCCGGCCGCATCGGTAGTGCAGGAAAAGCCGCACGGCGTGCGGTTTCTATGCAACTTCCGCGCCCCATCGGCTTCTAAAATCCGCGAACTGCCCGTGCCTGGATGGTGCCGGGCAGCCTTCCATCGTCCGTCCGTTTCGCCAAAGGCTTTTCCATGCACCTTCCCGACTGGGCCGTTCTCCATGCCGTCATCGACTGGATGGCCCACGGCCTGCTGGACCTGTCGTGGTGGGAGATCGTGCTCTACACGCTCGTGACCACGCACATCACGATCGCCGCCGTGACGATCTTCCTGCACCGCGCCCAGGCCCACCGTTCGGTGGATCTCGGGCCCGTTCCCTCGCACTTCTTCCGCTTCTGGCTGTGGATCGGCACCGGCATGGTCACCAGGGAGTGGGTGGCGGTGCACCGCAAGCACCACGCCAAGTGCGAAACGGCGGACGATCCCCACAGCCCGCAGACGCGCGGGCTCGATACCGTGATGTGGCGCGGCGCCGAGCTCTACCGTTCCGAGGCCGCCAATGCCGAGACGATCGCCAAGTTCGGCCATGGCACGCCCGACGACTGGGTCGAGCGCAACGTCTACAGCCGCTTCGCCTGGCAGGGCGTGGGGCTGATGCTCATCCTGAACGTGCTGCTCTTCGGTGCCATCGGCGCGACCATCTGGGCCGTGCAGATGCTCTGGATCCCGTTCTGGGCCGCGGGCGTCGTCAACGGCATCGGCCATTTCTGGGGCTACCGCAACTTCGAGGCGCAGGACGCGAGCACCAACCTCGTGCCCTGGGGGCTGGTGATCGGTGGCGAGGAACTGCACAACAACCACCACACCTACCCCACCTCGGCCAAGTTCTCGGTCAAGCCCTACGAATTCGACATCGGCTGGGCCTACATCAGCATCATGCGCCGCCTGGGCTGGGCCACCGTGCGCAAGATGCCGCCCAAGCTGCGGCTCGGGGCCATCAAGCCCGTGGCGGACGAGAAGACGCTGGAGGCACTGATCGCCAACCGCTACGAGGTCATGGCCGGGTACGCACGCGGCGTGCGCCGGGCGTGCAAGGACGAGATCGCTGCGCTCAAGGCCCGCAACGCCGATGTATCGGTGCTGCGCACCGCGCGCCGCTGGCTGCACCGCGATGCCGAGAAGGTGCCCGCCCGCGCGCAGGAGCAGCTCGCCCGCGCCCGTGCGGCCCACCCCGTGCTCGACACCATGGTCACCATGCGCGAGGAACTGCGCCAGCTCTGGCTGAACACCTCGCACTCGCGCGAGCAGCTCACGGCCGATCTGCAGGCCTGGTGCCGCCGCGCCGAAGAGAGCGGTGTCGCCGCGCTGCGGGATTTCTCGCTGCGGCTGCGGGCCGCGCAGGCCTGAGTCGAGCTGAACTCATCGCGCCGTGGTGGCGTGGCTTCCTGCCGGCCGCCCACGGCCCGACGTGCCGGGCCTCGTCCCGCCACGCTCCTGCAGGGCGCGCGTCCCGCCGGCCAGCCGTTCCAGGCAGGCCCTGAACAGCCCTGCCAGCGGCGACAGCACGGGTGCCGGCTCCAGCAGCACGGCATGCGCCGTCGCGTGCCCAGGGTTGGACAGTTCCATCCACTCCGTGCCCGAACCTTCCGCACCCGTCCGGCATTGGCCGGCCTCCAGCCGTCCCAGGGGAGCGTGCGGAGCCAGCACCTGTCCCCACACGAGCGGGCCGGAGCGCAGGGCGAGGCATCCCTGTTCCACCACCAGCGAGGCGCCGGGCGGCAGGCAGACCAGCAGCGTCTGGCCAGGGCGCACCGAGAGGCGCGCGGATGCCGGCGATGGGGCGGCGGGGAGGGCGGAAGGGGCGTGGCGAGCGGCGTGCGGCATGGTTTTCTCCTCGGGACGGATGCTGCGGGACAGGGCTTCATCCTAGGAACAACCCGGATACGGCGGCAGGCACAGGCGGGCCGGCTGGCGAAGGGAACAGTGCGGGTTTTTCCGCCTCTGTTATGGTTCCCATGGGGCCTGTCTGTACCTGTGCGGCGGGGCGCCGCCGCGGCATGATGGCCGGCACCGCACCGCACCGCATTCCTCGCCTTCCGCGCCCCGGGCGCCCTCGCCATGACCGACTCCGTCGCTCCCTTCCCCCTGTCATCCGCGGCGCGGGCCGCGGGCCTGCCGCGCTACCGGCAGATCGCGGGCCTGTACGTGCAGGCCATCGCGGCGGGCAGCCTGCAGCCCGGCATGCGCCTGCCGTCGGTGCGCGAGTTGTGCCAGCGCCACGGCGTGAGCCTCACCACCGCGCTGCAGGTGCTGCGCCACCTGGAGGCCGAGGGCTTCGCGCAGGCGCGCGAGCGGGTGGGGTACTTCGCCGCCGTTCCCGGCCGCGTCGCCTCGCTGCCGGCGGCCCGCGAGCCCGAACTGCACGAACCGCTGCCGCCCGATCCGCACGTCTTCGCAGGCATCAACGAACGCATCTCCACCTTCCTGGAGAAAGCCCGGCGCGCGCCGTCCGCGCTCGACCTGGGCAGCGCCATGCCCGCGCCCGCGCTGTTCGATGCCGAGGCGCTCAACCGCCTCGCGGTCCGGCTGCTGCGCGAACAGCCCGACATCCTCGTGTACGGCCCCTCCGCCCCGTCCACGCATCCCGAATTCCAGCGCGCCATGGCGCACCATGCGCTCAGCTTCGGCCTGAGCCTCGCGCCCGAGGGCATCGGCGCCACCCACGGCAACTCGGAGGCCGTGAACCTCGCACTGGATGCGGTGGCCGAGCCCGGCGACGTGATCGCGGTCGAGTCGCCGACCTTCTTCGGCATCCTGCAGGCGATCGAGGTGCGCGGCCTGCGCGCCCTCGAGATTCCCTGCAGCCCCCATACCGGCATATCGATCGAGGCGCTGGAGCTTGCGGCCCGCAACGAGCCGCGGCTCAAGGCCGTGGTGGTGGTGCCGCACCTGCAGATGCCCCAGGGCAGCGTCATGCCGGACGCGCACAAGGAGCGCCTCGTCGCGCTCTGCGTGGAGCACGGCCTCGCCCTGATCGAGGACGACATCTACCGGGAGTTCGTCGAGTCGTCCCAGCCGATGCGCCCCGCCAAGGCCTGGGACCGTCCGGGCGACGCGGGGCAGGTGATCTACTGCGCCTCCCTCAGCAAGAGCTTCGCTCCCGGGCTGCGCCAGGGCTGGATGAGCGCCGGCCGCTGGAACGCGCGCGTGCAGATGATCAAGTTCGCCCGCACGCGGAACATGCAGACATGGTCGCAACTGCTCGCGGCCCGCACCGTGGGCTCGCCCGCCTACGAGCGGCACCTGCGCCGCATGCGCGCATCGCTCAAGGAGCAGCGCGAGCAGTCGGCCCGCGCGGTGGCCCGGTACTTCCCCGCAGGAACGCGCCTCAGCCTGCCGCCCGGCGGGATCAGCCTGTGGCTGGAACTGCCTGCGGGCCTGTCCTCGTCGCAGCTCTACGACGATGCGCTGGCGCGCGGCATCCGCGTGGCGCCCGGCCCGATGTTTTCCAACACCGGGCGCTACGAACGGTTCCTGCGCCTCAGTTGCGGCATGCCGTTCACACCGGCGGTGGAGGAGGGCTACCGCGTGCTGGGCGAGCTGCTGGCCGCCCAGTGCAGTGCCTTGCCGAAGGGGCGGGACGGAGGCCGTCGGGCTGCTGCCTGAGGCGGCATCCGGCGGCAGGGCGATGGCGGATCTTCCCGGGGGCCGTGCCCTGGGGCCTTCCGCAGCGCATCCCGCCGTGTGCGCACGACAAAAAGAAAAGCCGCCCTCGGTGGGGCGGCTTCTCGGGAAAGCGCTGGAAGCGGCTGGCGCCTTACTTCAGCTTCATTTCCTTGTACTCGACGTGCTTGCGAGCCTTGGGGTCGAACTTGATGATCAACATCTTTTCAGGCATCGTCTTCTTGTTCTTGGTGGTGGTGTAGAAGTGGCCGGTTCCTGCGGTGGATTCCAGCTTGATCTTGTCGCGTCCGCCTTTGGTTGCCATGGTGCTACTCCTTAAGCCTGGCCACGTGCACGCAGGTCGGCGAGCACGGAATCGATGCCGTTCTTGTCGATCAGACGCAGGGCGGCGCTGGAAACACGCAGGCGCACCCAGCGGTTTTCGCTCTCGACCCAGAAACGGCGGTATTGCAGGTTCGGGAGGAACCGGCGCTTGGTTTTGTTGTTGGCGTGGGAAACGTTGTTCCCGACCATGGGCTTCTTGCCCGTGACGTCGCAGACGCGTGCCATGAGGACACTCCGATTTTTCAATTACAGCCGCAGGACATGCACGCTCCGCTGGTAAATCGCGGAGCCTGTCCTCAAGCGGCCTCACCTCGCCAGAAAGGGTGGCGGTAACCCGGTTGGTATCTGCCGCGGCGCAGGGCCCGCCAAGATGGCGGTGCGCAAGATGCAGCAAAGCCGCGCATTATAGCGCGGCCTCCAAAGAAGTGTCCAGCCCGCAGGGCCACAGGCCCGGGCCGGCGGGGCGGACCGCTGTCAGATCACGCTTTCCTGCTCCAGGAAGCGCTGCGCGTCGAGCGCGGCCATGCAGCCGGTGCCGGCGCTGGTGATGGCCTGGCGGTACACGTGGTCCTGCACGTCGCCAGCCGCGAACACGCCGGGCACGCTGGTCTGCGTGGCGAAGCCCTTGAGGCCGCCCTGCGTCACGATGTAGCCGTTCTCCAGCGTCAGCTGGCCCTCGAAGATGCCGGTGTTGGGCGCATGGCCGATCGCGATGAAGCAGCCCTGCAGCGCGATGTCCTGCGTGCTGCCGTCCAGGGTGCTCTTGATGCGGATGCCCGTCACGCCGCTGTCGTTGCCCAGCACCTCGTCGAGGGTGTGGAACACCTTCAGCTCGATCTTGCCGGCGGCGACCTTCTCGTTGAGCTTGTCCACCAGGATGGGCTCGGCCTTGAACTTGTCGCGGCGGTGCACCAGCGTCACCTTGCGGGCGATGTTGGAGAGGTAGAGCGCCTCTTCCACGGCGGTGTTGCCGCCGCCCACCACGCAGACGTCCTGCTCGCGGTAGAAGAAGCCGTCGCAGGTCGCGCAGCCGGACACGCCGCGGCCCATGAACGCCTCTTCGGAAGGCAGCCCCAGGTACTTGGCGGAAGCGCCGGTGGCGATGATGAGCGAATCGCAGGTGTAGGTGCCGCTGTCGCCGGTGAGGGTGAACGGGCGCTTGGACAGATCCACCTGGTTGATGTGGTCGAACACCACCTGGGTCTTGAAGCGCTCCGCGTGCTCCAGGAAGCGCTGCATCAGCTCGGGGCCCTGCACGCCGTTCACGTCGGCCGGCCAATTGTCCACCTCGGTCGTGGTCATGAGCTGGCCACCCTGGGCGATGCCGGTGATCAGCACGGGGTTCAGGTTGGCGCGCGCGGCGTACACGGCGGCCGTGTAGCCGGCGGGGCCGGAGCCCAGGATCATGACTTTGGCGTGTTGCGTAGTGGACATGGTGAAAGGTAAGAGTTTGTGCGGCCGGGAGTCCGGCGCATACCGCACATGCGGTCAGTCCCACGAGTATCCACCCGCGGCCGACCCGCGCGGGCACGGGGTTTTCAATCGCCGCGATTGTAGGAAACAGTCGGAGACCGGGGCGATACCAGGGGCAGGCGCGGCCCCCGCGGCCAGGACGGCCGAGCAGGGCATCGGGTAAGCTTGCCGCGCTTCCACCTATGACGTACTCCCTCAACACCCTCAACGCTTCTTCCGGGGGCAGATCGGCGCCGCGCAGCATGGCGGCACGCTTCGGCCACGAGCTCGGCCTGGTGGTCGGGCTGCTGGCCCTCGTCTTCTGGCTGCTGGCCCTGGTCAGCTACTCCGCGCAGGACGCGGCCTGGTCCACCTCCGGCCTGCACGACAGCCGGATCATGGCGAACTGGGCCGGGCGCCTGGGCGCCTGGCTGGCCGACAGCAGCTACTTCGCGTTCGGCTTCTCCGTATGGTGGTGCGTGGCGGCCGGCGTGCGCGCCTGGATCGCCTCGCTCGCGCGCTGGATGCGCGGCGGCGAATCCGCGGCGTCCTCCCAGGGGCCGCTGGCGCGGCGGCTGATTTTCTGGGGCGGCCTCGCACTGCTGCTGTGCGCGAGCACGGCGCTGGAGTGGTCGCGCCTCTACCGGCTGGAGCCGCTGCTGCCGGGCCATGCGGGCGGCGTGCTGGGCTACCTCATCGGCCCGGCCGGCGTGAAGTGGCTGGGCTTCACCGGCTCGGGCCTCGTCGGCGTGATCGCCGTCGTCGCCGGCGCGGCGCTGGTATTCCGCTTTTCCTGGGGCCAGCTGGCCGAGCGCCTGGGCGGCCGCATCGACGGCCTGGTCCAGGTCGGCCGCGCGCGCCGCGAAAAGGCGATCGATCAGGCCGCCGGCAAGCGTGCCGCGCGCGAACGCGAGGAAGTGGTGCAGGAAGAGCGCCACGAGTTCCGCGAGCAGGCGCCGCAGCCCGTGCAGATCATCGAACCCGTGCTGGCCACCGAGGCGGCGCCGAGCGCCCGCGTGGTGAAGGAGCGCCAGAAGCCGCTCTTCCACGAAATGCCCGACAGCCGCCTGCCGCAGGTCGATCTGCTCGACGGCGCCCTGGCTCGCCAGGAGACGGTGGCGCCCGAGACGCTGGAGATGACCAGCCGCCTCATCGAGAAGAAGCTCAAGGACTTCGGCGTCGAGGTGCGCGTCGTGGCCGCCATGCCCGGCCCCGTGATCACGCGCTACGAAATCGAGCCCGCCACCGGCGTGAAGGGCTCGCAGATCGTCAATCTGGCGAAGGACCTGGCCCGCTCGCTGTCGCTGGTGTCGATCCGCGTGATCGAGACCATCCCCGGCAAGAACTTCATGGCGCTGGAGCTGCCCAACGCCAAGCGCCAGTCGATCCGCCTGTCCGAGATCCTCGGCTCGCAGGTCTACCACGAGGCCAAGAGCCTGCTCACCATGGGCCTGGGCAAGGACATCGTGGGCAACCCGGTGGTGGCCGACCTCGGCAAGATGCCGCACGTGCTGGTGGCCGGTACCACGGGCTCCGGCAAGTCGGTGGGGATCAACGCCATGATCCTCTCGCTGCTCTACAAGGCCGAGGCGCGCGACGTGCGCCTCTTGATGATCGACCCCAAGATGCTGGAAATGTCGGTCTACGAAGGCATTCCGCACCTGCTGGCGCCCGTGGTCACCGACATGAAGCAGGCCGCCCACGGCCTGAACTGGTGCGTGGCCGAGATGGAGCGCCGCTACAAGCTCATGTCGAAGCTGGGCGTGCGCAACCTCGCGGGCTACAACACCAAGATCGACGACGCCAAGGCGCGCGAGGAGTTCATCTACAACCCCTTCAGCCTCACGCCCGAAGAGCCCGAGCCGCTGGAGCGGCTGCCGCACATCGTGGTGATCATCGACGAGCTGGCCGACCTCATGATGGTGGTCGGCAAGAAGATCGAGGAGCTGATCGCCCGCCTGGCGCAGAAGGCGCGGGCCGCCGGCATCCACCTGGTCCTGGCCACGCAGCGCCCCAGCGTGGACGTGATCACCGGCCTGATCAAGGCCAACATCCCGACCCGCATCGCATTCTCGGTGGGCTCGAAGATCGACAGCCGGACCATCCTCGACCAGATGGGCGCCGAGGCGCTGCTCGGCATGGGCGACATGCTCTACATGGCGAGCGGCACCGGCCTGCCGATCCGCGTGCACGGCGCCTTCGTCTCCGACGACGAAGTCCACCGCGTGGTGAACTACCTCAAGAGCCAGGGCGAGCCCGACTACATCGAGGGCGTGCTGGAAGGCGGCACGGTCGACGGCGAGGACGGCGCGTTCGGCGAAGGCGGCGGGGGGGGTGAAGGCGGCGAGAAAGACCCCATGTACGATCAGGCGGTGGAGGTGGTGCTGAAGGACCGCAAGGCCAGCATCTCCTACGTCCAGCGCAAGCTGCGCATCGGCTACAACCGGTCCGCGCGCCTGCTGGAGGACATGGAGAAGGCCGGCCTCGTGAGCGCGCTCACGGCCAGCGGCCAGCGCGAAGTGCTGGTGCCCCACCGCGGTGAATGACTGACCCCGCCGGCTCGCCCGGAGCCTCGACGACAAGGATGGATGCACGCATGAAGACACGTTGGTGGGCCATGGCCCTGATCGCCGCCGCCGCGCAGAGCGCCTGGGCGGACGGGCTCACGAGCCTGGAGGCCTTCATGAAGGGCGCCCAGGCCGGGCGCGCGGACTTCACCCAGACGGTGACCTCGCCCCCGAGGGACGGGCAGGCCGCGCGCACCAAGACCTCCAGCGGCACCTTCGAATACCAGCGTCCCGGCCGCTTCCGCTTCGCCTATTCCAGGCCGTTCGCGCAGACCATCGTCGCCGACGGCAAGACGCTCTGGCTCTACGACGCCGACCTGAACCAGGTCACCCAGCGCGCGCAGTCCCAGGCGCTCGGCACCACGCCCGCCGCGCTGCTCGCCTCCGCACCCGACCTGCAGGCACTGCGCAAGGATTTCACGCTCGAATCGGCACCCGACCAGGACGGCCTGCAGTGGGTGCTCGCCACCCCGAAGACGAAGGACGGCCAGCTCAAGAGCGTGCGCGTGGGCTTTCAGGGCGAGCAGCTCGCGGCCCTGGACATCCTCGACAGCTTCGGCCAGCGCTCGCTGATCCGCTTCAGCAACGTGCAGTCCAGCGCCTCCCTGCCGGCCTCCACTTTTGAATTCAAGCCTCCGCAGGGCGCGGACGTGGTGCGCCAGTAAGCCCGGCGGCCTTCGCGGCCGTTCCCCGGCGCCGTCCGATTCCGAGGCCGTCAGATCCAGAGCAGTGCCAGCCCCAGCACTGCCGGTACCGACTGGATGAAGAGGATCTTGCGGGACGCGGTGGCCGCGCCGTAGAGGCCCGCCACCAGCACGCACAGCAGGAAGAACGTCATGACTGCGCGGCCCTGCGGGCCGCCCAGCCACAGCCCCCAGAACAGACCCGCCGCCAGGAAGCCGTTGTAGAGCCCCTGGTTGGCTGCCAGCACTTTCGTCGCCGCCGCGCGCTCCGGGGTGTTGCCGAACGCGCGCAGGCCCGCGGGCTTCTCCCACAGGAACATCTCCAGCACGAGGATGTAGACGTGCAGCAGCCCGATCAGGGCGACGACGGCGTGGGCGGCGAAGGACATGGAGGGCTCCGGTGGATGAATGGGGGGTGGCACGCTCGGCGGTGCGGCCCGGCTGGCGCGCATTGTGCGCCCGTCTTCAGCGCGCCAGCGCCTCGGCCACGTGGTGCCGCAGCGCGGGCAGCACCTCCGCCGCGAACCAGGGGTTGTGCTTCAGCCAGCCGTTGTTGC
Organism: Acidovorax sp. PRC11; assembly: GCF_031844105.1. Classification (NCBI taxonomy): domain Bacteria; kingdom Pseudomonadati; phylum Pseudomonadota; class Betaproteobacteria; order Burkholderiales; family Comamonadaceae; genus Acidovorax; species Acidovorax sp. PRC11. The sequence goes on from NZ_JAUZUQ010000015.1 coordinate 85,315, forward strand.
GCGGGCTGGGGTGGGGCAGCAGCCAGAGCCGCGGCGCGTCCTGGCGCCAGCCGCGCACCGCGTCCGTGAGCGGACCGGCCGGCGCCGCGCCGTGCCGGTGCCACGCCAGCGCATGGGCGCCCAGCACGATCGTGAGCGCGATGCCGGGCAGGGCGTCCAGCAGCGGCTGCCGCCACCGGGCCGCGCATTCGGGCCGCGGCGGCAGGTCGCCCGAACGGCCCGTGCCGGGGTAGCAGAAACCCATCGGGAGGATCGCGATGCGCCCGGCGTCGTAGAACGTGTCCCGGTCCACGCCCATCCAGTCGCGCAGCCGCTCGCCGCTCGCGTCGTCGAAGGGGATGCCGCTGGCGTGCACCTTGCGCCCCGGCGCCTGCCCCGCGACGAGGATCCGCGCCCCGGCGGCGGCCTGCAGCACCGGCCGCGGCCCGTGCGGCAAGCTGGCGGTGCAGAGGGTGCAGCCCCGCACGTCGCGGAGCAGGGCGGGCAGGTCGGTCATGGAAGCAAGCGGGAAAGACGGATCGGTGGGAATGGGTGGGGCGGAGTCCCCGGGTTGGTGCAGGATAGCGGCTGCAGGAATAATGGGTGCGGCTTCCCACTCCCGCCGCATTGCATTCCCCGCCCATGGCCGATCTCTTCTCCACCGCCCCCGCCGCCCCCCTGGCCGAAGCCCTGCGCCCCGCCAGCCTGGACGAGGTGATCGGGCAATCGCATCTCATCGGGCCGGGCAAGCCGCTGCGGCTGGCCTTCGAATCCGGCAAGCCGCACTCGATGATCCTCTGGGGCCCGCCCGGCGTGGGCAAGACCACGCTGGCGCGGCTCACGGCGCGCGCCTTCGGCTACGAGTTCATCGCGCTCTCGGCCGTGTTCTCGGGCGTGAAGGAGATCCGCGCCTCGATGGAGCAGGCCGAGCACAACCTGGCCCTGGGCAAGAAGACGATCCTGTTCGTGGACGAGATCCACCGCTTCAACAAGAGCCAGCAGGACGGCCTGCTGCCGTTCGTCGAGTCGGGGCTGGTGACCTTCGTCGGCGCCACCACCGAGAACCCGTCCTTCGAAGTCAACTCCGCGCTGCTCTCCCGGGCCCAGGTCTACGTGCTGCAGGCGCTGGACGACGACGAGCTCCGGCAGCTCGTGCGGCGCGCGCAGTCCGAAGTGCTGACGCACCTGGTGCTGGACGACGGGGCCGTCGATACCCTCGTGGGCTATGCCGACGGCGACGCCCGGCGGCTGCTCAATCTCGTGGAGCAGACCGATACCGCGGCGCGCGCGGCCGGCGTCGGGCGGGTGGACGCGGCCTTCCTGCAGAACGCGCTCACGCTCAACGCGCGGCGCTTCGACAAGGGCGGAGACAACTTCTACGACCAGATCTCGGCCCTGCACAAGTCGGTGCGCGGCTCGCACCCGGACGCGGCGCTCTACTGGTTCTGCCGCATGCTCGACGGTGGTGCGGATGCCAAGTACCTCTCGCGCCGCATCGTGCGCATGGCCTGGGAGGACATCGGCCTGGCCGATCCGCGGGCGCTGCAGATCGCCAACGATGCCGCCACCACGTTCGAGCGCCTGGGCTCTCCCGAGGGCGAGCTGGCGCTCGCGCAGGCCGTGCTGTATCTGGCCGCGGCGCCCAAGAGCAACGCCGGCTACATGGCGTTCAACCAGGCCCGCGCCCACATCCGCAAGGACAAGTCCCGCGAGGTGCCCGTGCACCTGCGAAACGCGCCGACCAAGCTCATGAAGGAGCTGGGCCACGGGAAAGCCTACCGCTATGCCCACGACGAGCCGGGAGGGTACGCCGCCGGGGAGACCTACCTGCCCGAGGGCATGGCGGAGCCGGGCTGGTACGCGCCCGTGCCGCGCGGGCTCGAGGCGAAGATCTCCGAAAAGCTCGCCCACCTGCGCCAACTCGACGAGGCGGCCCGCCAGGGCGGGGCGGCGCCACCCGAGGCGCCACCCGAAGCCGGCTGACGGGCCCCGGGCGCGTCCTTTCGGATCAGTGCCGCTAATGCCCGATACAGGCTGCTGATGGCCTGCCGATCCCCGGGAAAACCCCGTCCGGCCGTGGTAAGGCGGCTGCAAGGCATCTGGCTACAATCCCGCACCAAACCCGCGTGGCACCCGTCCTGGCGGGTTTTTTGCTACATGGCATTCGGGCCCAAAAGGCTGAACCGATTCCCGGCCCCATAACGGGTGGGACGTTACCAACGAAGGACTTTCTCTATGGACATTTTGCTGCAGCAGATCATCAACGGTCTGGTCCTCGGCAGCATGTACGCCTTGATAGCCTTGGGCTACACCATGGTGTACGGCATCATTCAACTGATCAACTTCGCCCATGGCGAGGTGCTCATGATCGGCGCGCTCACCAGCTGGAGCTGCATCGGCCTCATGCAGGAGGCCATGCCGGGCGCGCCGGGCTGGGCCATCCTGCTGCTGGCGACGATCATCGCCTGCGTGGTGGCCGCCGCGCTCAACTTCACCATCGAGAAGGTCGCCTACCGGCCGCTGCGCAGCAGCCCGCGCCTGGCGCCCCTGATCACCGCCATCGGCATGTCGATCCTGCTGCAGACGCTGGCGATGATCATCTGGAAGCCCAACTACAAGCCCTATCCGACGCTGCTGCCCACCACGCCGTTCCAGGTCGGCGGCGCCGTGATCACGTCCACCCAGATCCTGATCCTGGGCGTCACCGCGATCGCGCTGGCCTCGCTGGTCTACCTGGTCAACTACACCAAGCTCGGACGCGCCATGCGCGCCACCGCCGAGAACCCGCGCGTCGCCGCGCTGATGGGCGTCAAGCCCGACATGGTGATCTCGGCCACGTTCATCATCGGCGCCGTGCTCGCCGCCATCGCCGGCATCATGTACGCCTCCAACTACGGCACCGCCCAGCACACCATGGGCTTCCTGCCCGGCCTCAAGGCCTTCACGGCGGCCGTGTTCGGCGGCATCGGCAACCTGGCCGGCGCGGTGGTCGGCGGCATCCTGCTGGGGCTCATCGAGGCCATCGGCTCGGGCTACATCGGCACCCTCACGGGCGGCCTGCTGGGTAGCCACTACACCGACATCTTCGCCTTCATCGTGCTGATCATCATCCTCACGCTGCGCCCCTCGGGCCTGCTGGGCGAGCGTGTGGCCGACCGTGCCTGAGGAGAGCACTCCATGAAAAACAACAAAGTCCAATGGGTCCTCGGCGCGATCGCGCTGCTGGTGCTGCCGCTGATCCTGCAATCCTTCGGCAACGCCTGGGTGCGCATCGCCGATCTGGCCCTGCTCTACGTGATGCTGGCCCTGGGCCTGAACATCGTGGTCGGCTACGCCGGCCTGCTCGACCTCGGCTACGTGGCCTTCTACGCCGTCGGCGCCTACCTGTTCGGCCTGATGGCGTCGCCGCACCTCTCGGACACCTTCGCGAGCTTCGCGGCCATGTTCCCGAACGGGCTGCACACCTCCCTGTGGCTCGTGATACCGCTGGCCGCGCTGGTGGCCGCGATCTTCGGGGCACTGCTGGGGGCGCCCACGCTCAAATTGCGCGGCGACTACCTCGCCATCGTGACGCTGGGCTTCGGCGAGATCATCCGCATCTTCCTGAACAACCTCGACCACCCCGTCAACCTGACCAACGGCCCCAAGGGCATCGGCCAGATCGACTCGGTGAAGATCTTCGGCCTGGACCTCGGCCGGCGCCTGGAGGTGTTCGGCTACGACATCAACTCCGTCACCCTCTACTACTACCTGTTCCTGGTGCTGGTGGTGCTGAGCGTCATCATCTGCTATCGCCTGCAGGATTCGCGCATCGGCCGCGCCTGGATGGCCATCCGCGAGGACGAGATCGCCGCCAAGGCCATGGGCATCAACACCCGCAACCTCAAGCTGCTGGCCTTCGGCATGGGTGCTTCGTTCGGCGGCGTGTCGGGCGCGATGTTCGGTGCGTTCCAGGGCTTCGTGTCGCCGGAATCGTTCAGCCTGATGGAGTCGGTGATGATCGTCGCCATGGTGGTGCTGGGCGGCATCGGCCACATCCCGGGCGTGATCCTGGGCGCCGTGCTGCTGTCCGCGTTGCCGGAGGTGCTGCGCTACGTGGCCGGTCCGCTGCAGGCCATGACGGACGGCCGCCTCGACTCCGCCATCCTGCGCCAGCTGCTGATCGCGCTGGCCATGATCATCATCATGCTGCTGCGCCCGCGCGGCCTCTGGCCGTCGCCGGAGCACGGCAAGAGCCTCGTGCAGAAGTCCTGAGAACACCCTTCGAGAGCAATGAACATGGCAGAAACAACCAACGAAGTGGTGCTGAAGGTCGCCGGTATCTCCAAGCGCTTCGGCGGGCTGCAGGCCCTGTCCGACGTCGGCATCACCATCGGCCGCGGCCAGGTGTACGGCCTGATCGGCCCGAACGGCGCCGGCAAGACCACCTTCTTCAACGTCATCACGGGCCTCTACACGCCCGACAGCGGCACCTTCCAGCTCGCCGGCAAGCCGTACGAGCCCACGGCGGTGCACGAGGTCGCCAAGGCGGGCATCGCGCGCACCTTCCAGAACATCCGCCTCTTCGCCGAGATGACGGCGCTCGAGAACGTGATGGTGGGCCGCCACATCCGCACGCATTCGGGCCTGATCGGCGCGGTCTTCCGCACCAAGGCCTTCAAGGAGGAAGAGGCCGCGATCGCCAAGCGCGCACAAGAGCTGCTCGACTACGTGGGCATCGGCAAGTACGCGGATTTCAAGGCCCGCACGCTGAGCTACGGCGACCAGCGCCGCCTGGAGATCGCCCGCGCCCTGGCCACCGACCCGCAGCTGATCGCGCTCGACGAGCCGGCCGCCGGCATGAACGCCACCGAGAAGGTGCAGCTGCGCGAGCTGATCGACCGCATCCGCCGCGACAACCGCACCATCCTGCTCATCGAACACGATGTGAAGCTGGTGATGGGCCTGTGCGACCGCGTGACCGTGCTCGACTACGGCAAGCAGATCGCCGAGGGAACGCCTGCCGACGTGCAGAAGAACGAAAAAGTGATTGAGGCCTACCTGGGCACCGGAGGACACTGAGCATGGCCGAGAAATCCAACAACGTACTGCTGTCCGTGAAGGGCCTGAAGGTGGCCTACGGCGGCATCCAGGCCGTGAAGGGCGTGGACTTCGAGGTGCGCGAGGGCGAGCTCGTCTCCCTGATCGGCTCCAACGGCGCTGGCAAGACCACGACGATGAAGGCCATCACCGGCACGCTGCCGATGAACGACGGCGACATCGAGTACCTGGGCGAGAGCATCCGCGGCAAGGGCGCGTGGGACCTGGTGAAGAAGGGCCTCGTGATGGTGCCCGAGGGCCGCGGCGTGTTCGCGCGCATGACGATCACCGAGAACCTGCTGATGGGCGCCTACACGCGCAACGACAAGGCGGGCATCGAGGCCGACATCGAGAAGATGTTCAACATCTTCCCGCGCCTGCGCGAGCGCAAGGACCAGCTCGCCGGCACGATGTCGGGCGGCGAACAGCAGATGCTGGCGATGGGCCGCGCGCTCATGAGCCAGCCCAAGGTGCTGCTGCTCGACGAGCCCTCCATGGGCCTGTCGCCGATCATGGTGGACAAGATCTTCGAGGTGGTGCGCGACGTCTACGCCCTGGGCGTGACCATCGTGCTGGTGGAGCAGAACGCGAGCCGCGCGCTGGCGCTGGCCGACCGCGGCTACGTCATGGAGTCGGGCCTGATCAGCATGACCGGCCCCGGCCAGCAGTTGCTGAACGACCCGCGCGTGCGGGCCGCCTACCTGGGCGAATGACGCCATGCGGCCATGCCGCTCACCCAAAGACGAAGGCCCCTCGCGAGGGGCCTTTTCCATGTCCGGGCCCGGCCAGGGCAGGGCCCCGGCCAGCGCATCCGCTCAGTAGCGGTACTGCACGCCGAGGGTGGTCATGTCGACGTCCGACTTGCCGTCGGCGAAGTGCAGGCGGTGGCGCTCCCACTCCAGCACGGCGGCCCATTGCGGATTGAAGGCCCAGCGCACGCCGGCGCCGTACGAGAGCCCGAAGCCGTTGTCGTCGCCCGTCGCCACGCCGAATCCGGGATTGCCGGAGGTCTTGGTGCGGCCATAGGTCGTGCCGACCTTGCCGAAGACGTCGAACTGCTCGCCGATCGGGGCGCGGCCCACCAGGCTGAAGTTCAGGCCCTGCGCCTTGGTGTCGCCCCCGAGGCGGCTGGCCTTGCCGAAGTTCAGGTAGCCGAATTCCACGCCGAAGTTGGGATGGAAGAAGCCGCCCGTGTAGAGCTTCCAGCCGGTGTCGCTGTCGTCGAAGTTGAAGAGGCTCGTGCCGTTGCGCAGGTCGTATTTCGATTGGCCGGCATTCAGGCCGATGTAGCCCTGCTGCGTGGCGGGAATGAAGGAGTTGCCGGTGTCCGCGTTGGTGCGGCTGGTCTGGGCGTGGGCCGCCAGGGTGCCGCAGGCGAGGGCGGCGGCGCAGGCGAGCAACCGGAGGGAGCGGGACGGTGCGTGCATGGGGTAGTCCTTGTGGGTGTGGCAGGTGGGCGCTGATCGACGCGCGGCCCGGGTGGGCCGTGCGCTCCATTGGAAACGGCGCTGCATGCAAGGTTTGTGGGTGCTCACAATCGGCATTTGTAGGAAGGGGCTGACATGGTGGCGGGCTTCGATGCCGAACATGCGGCTTCTGAGGCCATGTGCGCGCGCTCGGCAGCGCGACGCCCGGCCCGGTTAAACTCGCGCCTTTCTTGAAACCGTCACCATTCCGTCACACACGCGGCCCTGCCGCCCGTGGCGCGTGCCTGCCAGCCGTCCAGGAGTCCCCATGTTGTTTGGAAAGCTGTTGCCCCGCGAGGGCAATTTTTTCGAGATGTTCAACCAGCACGCGGACCGCATCGTCGAGGCGGCGCGCGCGTTCTCGCAGCTCGTGGCGAACTACAACGATCCGCACCTGCGCGACAAGTACAACCAGGACGTGGACAACGCCGAGCGTGCCGCCGACCGCGTCACGCACGACGTGAACCGCGCGCTGCACAAGACCTTCATCACGCCCATCGACCGTGAGCAGATCCATTCGCTCATCAACACGATGGACGACGTCGCCGACCTGATCCAGGATTCGGCCGAAACCATGGCGCTCTACGACGTGCGCCACATGACGGAGGAGATCACGCGCCTCACGGACCTGAGCCTCAAGTGCTGCGAGCGTGTGCGCGATGCGGTGAAGCTGCTCGACAAGATCGCCGAGCCGGCCGTGGCCGAGGCCGCGCTCAAGACCTGCGAAGAGATCGACCGGCTCGAGAGCGATGCCGACCGCGTGATGCGCAGCGCGATGAGCAAGCTGTTCCGCGAGGAGCCGGACGTGCGCGAGGTGCTCAAGCTCAAGGCGATCTACGAGCTGCTGGAGACGATCACCGACAAGTGCGAGGACGTGGCCAACCACATCGAGGGCATCATCCTCGAGAACTCCTGATCCCGCGGCGGACGCCCAGCCACGCCCCGAGAAAAGCCAAGCATGGAAACCGTACAAACCGCCCTGTGGGTCGTCGTTCTCCTGGTCGCGCTCGCCATCCTGTTCGATTTCATGAATGGGTTCCACGATGCCGCCAACTCGATCGCGACGGTCGTCTCCACCGGGGTGCTCAAACCCACGCAGGCGGTCGTCTTCGCCGCGTTCTTCAACTTCGTCGCGATCTTCATCTTCCACCTGAGCGTGGCGGCCACCATCGGCAAGGGCATCGTGCAGCCCGGCGTGGTGGACACCCACGTGGTGTTCGGCGCGCTCGTCGGCGCCATCACCTGGAACGTCATCACCTGGTACTACGGCATCCCGAGCAGCTCGTCGCATGCGCTGATCGGCGGCATCGTGGGCGCGGTGATCGCCAAGGCCGGGGTCGGCGCGCTGGTCTCCGCGGGCATCCTGAAGACCGTGGCGTTCATCTTCATCTCGCCGCTCTTGGGCTTCCTGCTGGGCTCGCTCATGATGGTCGCCGTGGCCTGGATCTTCCGCCGCGCGCGCCCCAGCAAGATCGACAAGTGGTTCCGCCGGCTGCAGCTGGTCTCGGCCGGCGCCTACAGCCTCGGCCACGGCGGCAATGATGCGCAGAAGACCATCGGGATCATCTGGCTGCTGCTGATCGCCACGGGCTACGCCTCGGCATCGGACGCATCCCCGCCCACCTGGGCGATCGTGTCCTGCTACCTCGCCATCGGCCTCGGCACGATGTTCGGCGGCTGGCGCATCGTGAAGACGATGGGCCAGAAGATCACCAAGCTCAAGCCCGTGGGCGGCTTCTGCGCGGAAACGGGCGGCGCGATGACGCTGTTCCTCGCCACCGCGCTGGGCATTCCGGTGTCCACCACCCACACCATCACCGGCGCGATCGTCGGGGTGGGCTCCACGCAGCGCGCGAGCGCCGTGCGCTGGGGCGTGGCCGGCAACATCGTCTGGGCATGGATCCTGACGATTCCCGCCAGCGCCTTCGTGGCGGCCATCGCCTACTGGATCAGCCTGCAGCTGTATTGACCGGGCCCTGCGGCCTCACTGCGAAATCTTGCGCGCCTCTTCGATCTGGTACTCGAAATAGTGCTGGAAGCTGTAGGCGATGCTCGCCATGAGCACCGCCGTGCCGACCATGAGCGACAGCGCGATCGCGAACACCGTGGCCCAGCGGGTGCGCCCGGCCGGCGCGTCGGGCACGCTGCCCGGGTTGAAGCGGGCGTTCCAGCGCTCCGGAGCCATCAGCCCGTAGAGGATCGCCCGCAGGGCGCATCCGGCGATGGTGAATCCCAGCAGGGGGATCAGCATCCAGCTCAGGCGGTCGTCCTGCCCGAACTGCTGCACCCGCTGGATGCCGTGGATGCCCAGCGCCGTGGGGATCGGCAGCATCCACCCGATCAGGTCGCCGAAGCCGTGCAGGTAGAAGCGGTGCAGCCCAAGCGGGCCGCCGATGAAGGCCAGCCACGCGGCGACGGTCTTGCTCTTGCTGCGGGGGCGGGCCATCGGTGCGGGGTGTTGCGGGGTCATTCGGGGGCCGTGGTGTCGGCGGCGCCCAGCGGCTTTTCCATCAGCACGACATCGCGCCAGGCGCCGAACTTCCAGCCCACCGAGCGCATCACGCCGATCTCGGTGAAGCCGGCGGCGCGGTGCACGCCGACCGAGCCCGCATTGGCGGAGTCGCCGATCACGGCCAGCAGCTTGCGCACGCCCGCGGCTTCGGCGGCGGCGCACAGGGCGTCCAGCAGCAGACGGCCCACGCCGCGGCCGCGCGCGGCGTCCGCCACGTAGATCGAATCCTCGGCGGAGAAGCGGTAGGCAGGCCGCGGCTTGAACCAGTTGGCATAGGCGAAGCCAAGGATCTCTCCCTGCTCCTCGGCCACGATGTAGGGCAGGCCGCGGCCGAGCACGTCGGCGCGGCGGGCGGCCATGTCGGCCGCGCTCGGCGGATCGGTCTCGAACGTGCCGGTACCGTGCAGCACGTGGTGGGCGTAGATGGCGGTGATGGCGGGAAGGTCTTCGTCGCGGCTCGGGCGGATGTTGGGCATATGTCGGGATGTGGCTATAATCGCGGGCTTTGCAGCGTGTCGCTGGCCGGGTGGCCATGTCGCGTGTCTCAAACGCCGCAAAACCTCAGCAGATTTTGCTGTCCCACCCGAAGGATTCATTATGGTCGTCATTCGACTCTCCCGCGGCGGCTCCAAGGGCCGTCCGTTCTTCAACATCGTCGTCGCCGACAAGCGCGTGCGCCGCGATGGCCGCTTCATCGAGCGCCTGGGCTTCTACAACCCCACCGCCAAGGACGGCGAAGAAGGCCTGCGCATCGCCCAGGACCGCCTGACGTACTGGAAGGGCGTGGGCGCCCAGACGTCCGACACCGTCGAGCGTCTGATCAAGCAGGCTGCCAAGAAGGCCGTCGCCGCCTGATCCTCAGACGTCGAACCGGGAATCCATCCTTCCCGGAACGAGGCGGGCTCCGTTGCCACGGCACACGGAGCCCGCTTTTTTTCTTTCCATTCCCTTCTTTTCACCATGCCCACCCTCCCGATCCTCGATCCCGCTGACTTGCCCGCCGACGCGGTGGAAGTGGGGCGCATCGCGGACGCCTGGGGCGTCAAGGGCTGGTTCAAGGTGCTGCCGTACAGCGCCGATCCGGAAGCGCTCTTCTCCTCCAAGCGGTGGTATCTGCAGCCGAGCGAGAAGGGGGCGAAGAGCTTCTTCACCGGCACGGTGCTGCTGCCGATCCGGCAGGCGCGCGAGCATTCCGATTCCGTCGTGGCGCACGCCCAGGGCGTGGACGACCGCGACGCGGCCGAGGCGCTGAAGGGCGCGCGCATCTTCGTGCCGCGCTCGAGCTTTCCCACGGCGGCCGAGGACGAGTACTACTGGGTCGACCTCATCGGCCTGGAGGTGGTGAACCGCGAAGGCATCGCGCTCGGCACGGTGCGCGAGCTGCTGGCCACCGGGCCGCAGACCACCCTGGTGCTCTCCTATGCGCAGGAAGACGGCAAGGAACAGGAGCGCATGGTTCCGTTCGTCTCCGCCTTCGTCGACCAGGTCGATCTTCCCGGGCGCCGCATCGTGGTGGACTGGCAGCCCGATTATTGAGGCGGCGCCGGCATGCGTTTCGACGTCATCACGCTGTTCCCGGAGCTGTTCGCCCCCTTCCTGGCGAGCGGCGTGACGCGGCGCGCCTACGCCACCGGGCTCGTCGACGTGCGCCTGTGGAACCTGCGCGACCATGCGGAGGGCAACTACCGCCGCGTGGACGACCGGCCGTTCGGCGGCGGCCCCGGCATGGTCATGATGGCGGAGCCGCTCGAGCGCTGCCTGCTCGCCATCCGCGCGGACCGCGGCGAGCCTGCCGAAACGCAGGCCCCGCTCGTGATGTTTTCCCCGACCGGCGCCAGGCTCGACCACGCCGGCGTGGTCGCGTGGGCCGAAGGGCAGGGCGCGATCCTGCTGTGCGGCCGCTACGAGGGCGTGGACCAGCGGTTCGTCGACACTTACGTGAACGTTCAGCTGAGCCTGGGCGATTTCGTGCTGTCCGGCGGGGAGATTCCCGCGATGGCCCTGCTGGACGCCGTCGCCCGCCTGCAGCCCGGCGTGCTGAACGACGAGGGCAGCCACCAGGAGGACAGCTTCAACGCCGCGCTCGACGGCCTGCTGGACTGCCCGCACTACACCCGGCCCGAGGCCTGGCGCGGCCAGGCCGTGCCCGCGCCGCTGCTGTCCGGCCACCACGCGCAGATCGAGCGCTGGCGGCGCGACCAGCGGCTTGCGGTGACGGCACGCCACCGGCCCGAACTCATCGCAGCGGCGCGGGGCGCGGGCCTGTTGGACCGCGCCGACGAGGCCACCTTGGCGAAACTCGGCGGGTTGCTATAATGGCGGGCTTTTCGATCCTCTGTCCGGCCGCTTGAAGCGCCTGGCAGCATCCTCTTGGGGTGCCGCTCAGGATGCGCTCTCAGGCACATTCCCGTCAATCCCGACGCCCAGCCAATCCTGGCGCGGCCATGATCGCAAGGACGACATCCATGAATCTGATCCAGACCCTCGAGCAGGAAGAAATCGCCCGCCTGAACAAGACCATCCCCGAATTCGCCCCCGGTGACACCGTCATCGTGAGCGTGAACGTGGTGGAAGGCAGCCGCAAGCGCGTGCAGGCCTACGAAGGCGTGGTGATCGCCAAGCGCAACCGGGGCCTCAACAGCGGCTTCACCGTGCGCAAGATCTCCAGCGGCGAAGGCGTGGAACGTACGTTCCAGACCTACAGCCCGCTGATCGCCAGCATCGAAGTGAAGCGCCGCGGCGACGTCCGCCGTGCCAAGCTGTACTACCTGCGCGACCGTTCCGGCAAGTCGGCCCGCATCAAGGAAAAGCTGCCTTCGCGCGTCAACAAGGCCGCCGCTCCCGCTGCCGCCGCCTGATCGGCCCAGCCGCTACCGGCACCTGAAGCCGCTACAGGGTCCTGTAGCGGCTTTTTTCATGGCCGGCGCGCTGTGCCGGCGCGGGCCGCACGCTTCCCGCACAATCCTGCGCATGCCTTCCACACCTTCCCATGCCTTCGTCGATGCGCCCCCGGGCGGCGCGGCCCCTGCCGGGCCGGTCGGTCCGCTGACGGCCCTGCCGGGCTTCGATCCGCGCAGCGTGCCGGTGCTGGGCGTGGACGCGCACCTGCCTGTCGTGCCGGCCTCGGCCTGGGCGCCCGAGGCCCTGCGCCGGCGCTTCGCCGCGCCGCCGGCCTGGACGCCCGACGTGCTGCGCGAGCGCGCCATGACCACCCGCGCGCCGCGCGACGCCGCCGTGCTGGTGGCGATCGTGCAGCGCGAGGAGCCCACCGTGCTGCTGACGGAGCGCACGGCGCACCTCTCGAACCATTCTGGGCAGGTCGCCTTTCCCGGTGGCAAGGTGGATCCGGGCGATGCCGATGCCGCGGCGGCCGCGCTGCGCGAGGCGCACGAAGAGGTGGGCCTGGAGCGCAGCCGGGCCGAGGTGCTGGGCACGCTGCCGGTGTATGCCACCGGCACGGCCTTCCTGGTCACGCCCGTGGTCGCGCTGGTTTCCCCGGAAGGCGACCTGCGGCCCAACCCCTACGAGGTGGCCGATATCTTCGAGGTGCCGCTCGCCTTCCTGCTGAACCCCGCGAACCACCGCCGCCATGCGCTCGACGTGGGCGGCGTGCGGCGGGAGTGGTTCTCGATGCCCTACACCGACCCGGCCACGGGGGCGGTACGCTTCATCTGGGGTGCGACGGCGGGCATGCTGCGCAATCTCTATCGGTTCCTTTTGGTCTGACGCGCGCGGCGCCCGCCGCAGCGCGGCAGCCATGTATCCACAAGTACGGGCCAGTATGATGCCCGCATGAGCTTCTTTGCCATCCTGATGGCGTTGCTGATCGAGCAGGCGCGTCCCCTGGCCCGCAGCAACCCGATCCATGCCGGCGTGCGCGCGTGGGCGCTGTCCGTGAGCCGCAATTTCGACGCGGGCAAGCCGCACCATGGCTGGGTGGCCTGGGCCCTCGCCGTCTGCGTGCCCTCGCTGGTGGTGCTGGGCGTGCACTGGCTGCTGATGGTGGCCATCGGCTGGCCCGCGGCGGTGGTGTGGAGCGTGGCCGTGCTCTACGTCACCCTGGGCTTCCGGCAGTTCAGCCACCATTTCACCAACATCCGCGATGCGCTCGAGGAGCGCGACGAAGACGCCGCGCGCGCCCGGCTGGCCGCCTGGCAGCAGGTGGACGTGGGCCTGCTGCCGCGCAGCGAGATCGTGCGGCACGTGATCGAATATTCGGTGATCGCCGCGCACCGGCACGTGTTCGGCGTGCTCGCGTGGTTCTCCGTGCTGGCGGCGCTGGGGCTGGGGCCCGCGGGCGCGGTGTTCTACCGGCTCTCCGAATTCGTGTCGCGCTACTGGAAGGCCGGCGGCCGCGGCGCGAGCCTCGTGCACCCGGGCAGCGAGCCGTTGCAGCGTGCGTCCGCCCAGGCGTGGACGGTGGTCGACTGGCTGCCCGCGCGGCTCACGGCACTCAGCTTCGCGGTGGTCGGCAGCTTCGAGGAGGCGATCGACGGCTGGCGCTTCCATGCGCAGCACTTTCCCAACGACAACGACGGCGTGATCCTCGCGGCCACGGCGGGCGCGATCAACGTGCGCCTGGGCGGGGAGGTGCTGCAGGCGCGCCCGGACCCGCTGGCCACGGTGCCGCCCGACGTCGAAGCGGTGGATGGCGACAGCACGCCGGGCCGCGAGCCGGAAGTGGGGCACCTGCGCAGCGTCGTGGGGCTGGTCTGGCGCTCGGTCGTCGTGTGGATGCTGCTGCTCGCCCTGCTGACGCTCGCGCGGCTGCTGGGCTAGCAGGGGGCGGCCTGGGCGGCCGGGGAGCGGGCGCCTACCAGTGGCGGTGGGCGCTCAGCTCTTCGTGCAGCTGCCGGTAGATCTGGTAGCGGTTCGCGCCGATGCGCCCGGAGCCCGGCACCGGCGTGGCGTCGGGTTCGTCCACCTGGTCCATCACCGCGCATCCGGGCTCGTGCAGGTGGGTGCAGTTGTAGAAACGGCACTCTGCCGCGTGCTGGCCGATGTCCGGCATGAGCCGGGGCAGGTCCGCCGCGCCGATGTGGTGCAGCCCGAACTCCTGGAAGCCCGGCGAGTCGATGAGCGCGGTGGTGCGCTCCTCCGGGTCCACCCAGTACCAGGTGGTCGTGGTCGTGGTGTGCCGGCCGGAATTCAGCGCCTGGGAGATCTCCCCCGTGACGGCCGACGCATGCGGCACCAGCAGGTTGATGAGCGTGCTCTTGCCCGACCCGGAGGGCCCGAGCACCAGCGTCGTCTTGCCCCGCAGCTGCTCCTGCAGGGCGGCCCGGTCGACCTCGGCCGAGTGGGTGAGCGACAGCGGCAGCACCTGGTAATGGTGCTGGCCCGCGCCGTCGCCGCACATGTGCCGGTAGGGCCAGAGCCGCTCCCACGCGCGCTCGAAGGGCTCCACCAGGTCGCTCTTGTTGAGGGCGATGACCGGTGCGATGCGCTCGGCCTCGGCGGCGATCAGCGCCCGCGCGAGCTGGCTTTCGGAGAACACCGGCTCCGCGGCGATGAGGATCAGGACCTGGTCGAGGTTGGCGGCGAACGACTTGGTGCGGATCTCGTCCTGCCGGTAGAACAGGTTGCGACGCTCCTTCACGCGTTCGATCGTGCCTTCGTCGCCCTGGCCGGGCGGCGGGGCCTGCCAGAGCACGCGGTCGCCGACGACCGCCTGGCTCTTCTTGCCGCGCGGATGGCAGATGCGCCGCGAGCCGTCGGGGCTTTCGACGAGGCAGTGCCGGCCGTGGCTGGCCACCACCAGACCTTCGAGGGGGACCGAGCGCTCAGCCATGGGTCGCCGATCGGTGCGTCATTCGGAGGCCGCCAGCAGCGCGTCGAAGCGCGCGGCGCATTCGAGGTCGGTGGTGGAGATGCCTTTCACGTCGTGGGTGTTCAGGCGCACCACGCAGCGGTCGTAGTGCACCGACAGGTCCGGATGGTGGTCCTGCGCGTTGGCGATGAAGGCGACGGCGTTCACGAAGGAGATGGTCTCGTAGTAGTTCGCGAAGCGGTAGGTCTTCTCGATCGCGACCGCGGAGCCGTCGCCGCTCAGGGCCCAGCCCTGCAGGTCCGCCAGGCGCGTGACGATCTCGGTGGGGCTGAGGGCGCGGCGGGCCTGCGCGGACCAGTCTTTTTTGGGGAGCATGGAGGTGGTCATGTCGATGGCTGGGGAAGGGGCATGCGTGCCAGCCGTTCGCTGGCCGGTGGATGCGAATAGTAGAACCGCGCATACACCGGGTCGGGCGTGAGCGTGGAGGCGTTGTCCTCGTAGAGCTTGAGCAGCGCGGAGGCGAGGGCGCTGCCGTCCGCCTGCGCCATGGCATAGGCATCGGCCTCGAACTCGTCGCGGCGCGACAGCTGGGCGAAGACGGGGGAGACGAAGAAGGTCAGCAACGGCGTGGCCAGCAGGAACAGCAGCAGCGCCAGCGCGTCGTTGGGTGCCGAGCCCTCGGCCTGGCCGGGAAGCAGGACGGCAGGCTGCACGCCCAGGCCCTGGTAGAACCAGGTCTGGCCCGAGAGCCAGCCCAGCAGCGCGAAACCGAGCAGCGCCATCGCGAAAATGCCCACCATGCGTTTGGTGATGTGGCGGTGCTTGAAGTGGCCGAGCTCGTGCGCGAGCACGGCCTCGACCTCGCCCGGCCGCAGCTGGCGCAGCAGGGTGTCGTAGAACACCACGCGCTTGGCGGCCCCGAAGCCCGTGAAGTACGCATTCGCATGGGCGCTGCGCCGGCTGCCGTCCATCACGAACAGGCCCTTGGCCGCGAACCCGCAGCGCTGCATGAGCGCCGTCACGCGCGCCTTGAGGGATTCGTCCTCCAGCGGCTGGAAGCGGTTGAAGAGCGGCGCGATGAAGAGCGGATAGACCACCATCAGCGCCAGGCTGAACGCCACCCAGGCGCCCCAGGCCCAGAGCCACCACAGCGCACCCGCGGCCCCCATGAGCCAGAGGATCAGCGCGGCGAGCGGCAGCCCGATCACGGCGCCCATCAGCGTGGACTGCGCCAGGTCCTTCAGCCAGAGGCGCGGCGTGGTCTTGTTGAAGCCGAAGCGCTCTTCGAGCACGAAGGTCTGGTAGGCCGCGAGCGGCAGGTCGATGAGGCCGCTCACCAGCGCGAAAGCGGCCAGCAGCGCGATCTGCTGCGCCATGCCCCCGCCCAGCGCCGACAGCAGCACCTGGTTGAGCGCGTTCAGGCCGCCCAGCAGCGTCCAGCCCAGCAGCACGGCGGCGCCCAGGGCGGCTTCCAGCAGGCCCAGGCGCCCCTTGGCGATGGTGTAGTCGGCGGCCTTCTGGTGGGCGGCGAGGGGGATGCGCCCGGCGAACGGACCGGGGACGGCGCCGCGGTGCAGCGCCACGTGCCGGATCTGCCGGGAAGCCAGCCAGAAGCGCGCCAGCAGGCCGGCGGCGAGCAGCAGGGCGAAGGCCGCGGTCAGCAGGCCGGCGGGCGTGGTGAAGTAGGAGTAAGCGTCGGGTGCGGGAGGCATGTAGCGCAAGTTTAGGGCTTTGCGGACAGGCACTGCGGCGGCGGGGACGCTGCGCCTTGGGAGACAATCCGGGCCATGTCCGATACCGCATCCGTTCCGCCCGCTCCGGCGCTACCCAAATCCGACCTGAATTTCGTCTGGCTCGACTGCGAGATGACCGGCCTGAACCCCGAGACCGACCGGCTGCTCGAGATCGCCGTCGTCGTGACGGGGCCGGAGCTGGAGCCGCGGGTCGAAGGGCCGGTGTTCGCGATCCACCAGTCCGACGCCCTGCTGAACGGCATGGACGCCTGGAACAAGGGCACGCACGGCCGCAGCGGGCTGATCGAGCGCGTGCGCGCCTCCAACGTGACGGAGGCCGACGCCGAGCAGGCAATCCTGCAGTTTCTCTCGGCCTATGTGCGCAAGGGCGTGGCGCCGATGTGCGGCAACAGCATCGGCCAGGACCGGCGCTTCCTCGTTCGCTACATGCCGAAGCTCGAAGCATTCTTCCACTACCGCAACGTGGACGTGAGCACGCTCAAGGAGCTCTCGCGGCGCTGGAAGCCCGAGGTGTACTCCAGCTTCAAGAAGGCGCAGAAGCACACGGCGCTCGCCGACGTGCACGAATCCATCGAGGAACTGGCGCACTACCGCAGGCACCTGCTGGTGCCCTGACTGCGCCGCCGGGGGCCGCGGCCGCACGTGGCCGCTGTACCCCTATCGGCCGCTGGGGCATGGGCCGTTTGCGGGAAAACCCGAATCGTGCGACAATCGCCGACTTGCGCGGAAAAACGGATGCACACCTCCGAACCGCGCGATTTGCGCATCTCCCCTTCACACCGGGCCGCGGACGGCGGCGGATCTTCCAGGATCCGCTGCACGACCTTCCGCACCAATGCTCACCTGCCCCGACCCCCGGGCGCCGGTTCTGTTGAATGGTTGATGTTTTTTAACCATTGACGGAGCCCGCGCAGGCCTCTTTGCCTGCGTTCGTCTTCGTGTGAGAAACATAGACATGACCGACACTTTGCAAGTGCAGGGCGCTTTCGCGCCTGTAGATTCCTCTTTCGTGGCCGAAACCGAAGCCACCAGCGCACCCGCGGCCCTGGCCGTGGACCACGCCGCTGCTCCCGAAGCCGCTGATGCGGCGTCCGAGGCCGTGGCCGCCGATACCGTCGCCGTGCCCAACGGCTTCGTCGAACTGGGCCTGGCGCCCGAACTCGTGCAGGCCGTGGCCGACCTGGGCTACACCCAGCCGACCGGCGTGCAGGAGCGCGCCATTCCCCTGGCGATGGGTGCCGGCGCCGGTGAAGGCAAGTTCATCGACCTGATGGTTTCCAGCCAGACCGGCAGCGGCAAGACGGCGGCGTTCCTGCTGCCCGTGCTGCACACGCTGATCGGCCAGCAGGCCGCGGCGGCGGCGGCTGCCCGTGCGGAATACGAAGCCGCTGCGGCCGAAGCCGCCGCCCGCGGCGAGACCGCTCCGAAGCGCGCCAAGCGCAAGGACCCGACCAACCCGCGCCACTTCAAGGCCGCCACCCCCGGCGCCCTGATCCTGTGCCCGACCCGCGAACTGGCCCAGCAGGTGGCCCATGACGCGATCGAGCTCGTGCGCCACTGCCGCGGCCTGCGCGTCGCGAACGTGGTGGGCGGCATTCCCTACCAGCTGCAGATCGCCAAGCTGCAGAACGCCGACCTCGTGGTGGCGACGCCCGGCCGCCTGCTGGACCTGCAGCGCTCGATGCAGATCAAGCTCGACCAGGTGCAGTTCCTGGTGGTGGACGAGGCCGACCGCATGCTCGACCTCGGCTTCTCCGACGACCTCGCCGAGATCAACGAGCTGACCAGCCAGCGCAAGCAGACCATGATGTTCAGCGCGACCTTCGCGCCCCGCATCCAGCAGCTCGCGATGCGCGTCATGCACGACGGCGGCGCCTCGGTGAAGAAGGTGCAGATCGATTCCCCGCAGGAAAAGCACGCCAACATCAAGCAGACGCTGTTCTGGGCCGACAACGCCCAGCACAAGCGCAAGCTGCTGGACCACTGGCTGCGCGACACCACCATCAACCAGGCCATCGTGTTCGCCAGCACCCAGGTGGAATGCGACGGCCTCGCCAACGACCTGCAGCAGGACGGCTTCTCGGCCGTGGCGCTGCACGGCGCGCTGAGCCAGGGCCTGCGCAACCGCCGCCTGATGGCGCTGCGCAACGGCCAGGTGCAGATCCTGGTCGCCACCGACGTGGCGGCCCGCGGCATCGACGTGCCCACGATCACCCACGTGTTCAACTTCGGCCTGCCGATGAAGGCCGAGGATTACACCCACCGCATCGGCCGCACGGGCCGTGCCGGCCGCGACGGCCTGGCCGTCACGTTCGCCGAGTTCCGTGACCGCCGCAAGATCTTCGACATCGAAGGCTACAGCCGCCAGCAGTTCAAGACCGATGTGATCGCCGGTCTGGAGCCGCAGCAGCGCGCGCCGCAGGCCCGTCCGGAATTCGGCGGCCGTGGCCGCGAAGGCGGCGGTGGTTTCCGTGACCGCCGTCCGGGCGGTGGCAATGGCGGCCGGGGTGGCTTCGGCGACCGTGACCGCGGCGGCTTCGGCGACCGCCATGCGCGCGGTCCGCGCGACGAGTCGCGTGGCTTCGCACCGCGCGGCGATGACCAGCGCGGCTTCGCCCCCCGTGACGACCAGCGTGGCTTCGCGCCGCGTGGTGACGACCAGCGTGGCTTTGCGCCCCGCGGCGACGATCAGCGCGGCTTCGGCGCGCGCCGCGACGGCGACGGCTACGGCCGCAAGCAGGGCTTCGGCGAGCCCGCACGCGGTGGTTTCGGCGGCGGCCGCGGTGGTGATTTCGGCGGTGGCCGCGGCGGCGATTTCGCACCGCGCAAGCCGGCCTTCTCGAAGCCGGGCGCGGGCGCCGGCAAGCCGTCCTTCGCTCCGCACGACGCGCGCAAGCGCCCGGCGCGTCCGGCCCGCTGAGCGGGGGGCGTTCCGGCCGGCGGGCACCCCTGGCGCCGCCGCACCCAGCCAGCCTTCGGGCTGGCTTTTTTTCGTCCCTTGCCGCAGCGTGGAGCCTCCGCGCCGCGGGCCGAACCATAATCCCGTGGTCGAGCCACGGTATGGCGCGCGGCCTCGTCGCCGTGCTGCGTGCCGGGTGTTC
This sequence comes from Acidovorax sp. PRC11, assembly GCF_031844105.1. Lineage (NCBI taxonomy): Bacteria > Pseudomonadati > Pseudomonadota > Betaproteobacteria > Burkholderiales > Comamonadaceae > Acidovorax > Acidovorax sp. PRC11. The sequence goes on from NZ_JAUZUQ010000015.1 coordinate 104,976, forward strand.
GCGGTGGACCGTCGCGCCCTTTCCCCCTGGCGCCGCCGTGCCACGCGCGGGCGTATCTCGCACAAAAAAACCTCGCGCAGGCCGGGCGTGCTCCCTCCGGCCGCCCTGCATGCACGCACGGAGTGTTTCCGGATGATCCCTTCTCTTTCCCCTTCGACGGACAGCGATTTCGAACACATGTTCGACCTGGCGCCGGTGTCGCTCTGGCTGGAGGATTTCAGTGAACTGAAGACCCTGCTCGACGGCTGGCGCCGCGACGGCGTGGTCGATGCGGAAGCCTATGCGCGGGAGGACCCCGCGCGGATGCAGCGCTACGGTGCCTGCCTGAAGGTGCTGCGCGTGAACCGCCGCACCCTGGAGCTGTTCGCGGCGCCCGACCAGGAGACGCTGCTGGCCTCGCTCGACCAGGTGTTCCGGGGCGACATGTTCGAGCAGGCGATCTCCGAACTGCGGCAGCTGTGGTCGGGGTCGCTGGAGTTTTCGAACCAGACCGTCAACTACGCGCTCGACGGGCGCAGGCTCGACGTGCACATCCGGGGGCGCATCCTGCCGGGGCATGAAGACCGCTGGGACCGGGTGCTGATCTCGCTGGAGGACAACACCGAGCAGATCGGCGCGGGCGCGGCGCTGCTGCGCAGCGAGCAGTACGCGCGCGGGCTGTTCGAGAATTCGCCGGTGTCGCTCTGGGTGGAGGACTTCAGCTCCGTCAAGCGCCTGCTCGACGACGTGCGGGCGCAGGGCATCCGCGACTTCAAGACCTTCCTGAAGGTGCATCCGGAGTTCGTCACCCGCTGCATGCAGGAGATCCGCGTGATCGACGTGAACCAGCAGACGCTGGAGATGTTCGGCGCGGACAGCAAGGAGATGCTCTTCAAGCAGATCGGCAAGGTGTTCCGCGGCGAGATGCAGGAATCCTTCGCGGAGCAGTTGCTCGATCTGTGGGAGGGGCGGCTCTTCCAGCAGCGCGAGGTGGTCAACTACAGCCTGTCGGGCGAGGCGGTCTATATCCACATGCAGTTCGCCATCCTGGAGGAGCACCGGCATGACTGGTCCATGGTGCTGCTCTCGCTGGTGGACATCACCGCCCGCAAGAAGGCGGAAGCCTATCTGGAATACCTCGGCAAGCACGACGTGCTCACGCAGTTGCGCAACCGGGCGTTCTACGTGGAAGAGCTCAACCGCCTGACCCGCAAGGGGCCCTGGCCGGTCGGGGTGGTGGTGATCGACATGAACGGCCTCAAGGGCATCAACGACGATGCAGGCCACGCGGCCGGCGATGCCATGCTGCGGCGCGTGGGCGAGGTGCTGACCAAGGCGGTGGATTCTCCCGACTGCGCGGCCCGCATCGGCGGCGACGAATTCGCGCTGCTGCTGCCGGCCACCGATGAGCGCGCCACCCAGGCCCTGATCGACCGCATCGGCTCGCTGCTGGAGCTGAACAACCAGTTCTACCCGGGCCGGCCGCTCAGCCTGGCCATCGGTATGGCGATCGCCGCATCGGGCGACCAGCTCGAGGCGGCCGTGCACCGGGCCGACCAGGCCATGTATGCGGAAAAGCTGCGCTACTACCAGCAGGCGGGCATGGAGCGGCGCCGCAACTGAGCGGCCTCCGGGCCCGGCAGGCGCGGCCCGCCGGAGTCAGGCGGCCGCCGCGGTGCGGCCGATGTCGGGCCAGCGGTGGTGCAGCACGACCCAGGCCGCCAGGCCCACGCACATCATTCCCAGAGAGGCACAGGCCAGCAGCAGCGTGGAGTGCATCACCAGCGGCGCCACCACGCCGGCCACCAGGCCGTTGGCGGTGGAGCCGACGAAGGCCTGCAGCGACGAGGCCATGCCGCGCCGTTCGGGGTAGAGGTCCAGCACCAGCAGGGTCACCACGGGCACCATCAGCGCCCATCCGAAAGCGAACACCGCGATCGGCACGAGTGCCCACGACACGTGGGCCGGAAACAGCGCGTTGGCTGCCAGGTTCAGCAGCGACATCGTGAACATGATCAGGAAGCCGTGGCGGATCTGCCGCTTGGGCGCGATGCGGCCGGCCAGCCGGCCGCTGAGCCAGGCGCCGCCCATGATGCCGGAGATGGTGAGGATGAAGAACCAGAAGAACTGCGTCGGCGCCAGGTGCAGGTGCTCGCCGAGGAAGGCCGGCGCCGCGAGCACGTAGAGGAACATCCCGTTGAAGGGCACGCCGCTGGCCAGCGCAAGCAGCAGGAAGCGCGGGCTGGAGCCGAGCTGCCAGTAGCCCTGCAGCAGGTGGCGCGCGTTGATGGGCTGGCGGTGGTCCGCATGGAGCGTCTCAGGCAGCAGGCGGTAGTTGGCGATCCAGAGCGTCAGCCCGACGCCGGTGAGGAACCAGAACACGCTGTGCCAGCCGGTGTGCACGAACAGCCAGCCGCCGATGATGGGCGCGATGGCCGGCGCCACGCCGAAGTAGATGGTGACCTGGCTCATCACCTTCTGGGCCTGCGCGGGCGGGAACATGTCGCGGATGACCGCGCGCGACACCACGATGCCCGCGCCCGCGGACAGGCCCTGCAGGGCGCGGAACAGCACCAGCTGGCCGATGCTCTGCGACAGCGCGCAGCCCGCCGAGGCGAGCGTGAACACGGCGATGCCCCAGAGCACCACGGGCCGGCGGCCGAAGCTGTCGGAGAGCGCACCGTGGAACAGCGTCATGAAGGCGAAGCCGAACAGGTAGGCCGACAGCGTCTGCTGCATCTCCACGGGCGTCGCGCCGAGCGCGGCCGCGATGCCCGAGAACGCCGGGATGTAGGTGTCGATCGAAAACGGGCCGATCATGCCCAGCACGGCCAGCAGCACGGCGAGGGCCCAGCGCGGCGCGCGCCAGAGTTGGTGGGCGTCTGGATTCATGGCAGGGGAAGGGGGCGGGCCGGCCGGGCAGGCCCGCGGGGAGGCGTGCGGGACGCGGGCGGTGAGGGAACGATTATGGGGGAGGCGGCGGTCGGCTGCCTGCTGCAGGATGCCGGCTGGGGCGCCGCCTCGCCGTCAGAAAGGGCGAAGGAAGTTTGCGCATGCGCGCGGGCCTACGCCACCCGCGCGCTTCCCGCTCATCATCGCTTGTGGGCGCCGTGGCCGGCGTGCGCCGCGTCGTGAGCCGGGGCGGCGCCCGCCGAGGCGTTGACGGCCCGCACGGGAGCCTGGACATCCACCGTCTGGCGCTTGCCGTCGGCCGTTTCCAGCACCAGTTGCAGCGGCACCGTCTCGCCGGCCTTCACCTCCTTGGGCAGGTCCATGAGCATGACGTGGTAGCCGCCCGGCTTCAGCTCCACCGCCTTGCCGGCCGGCAGTTCGAGCGCGCCCGCCGGCCGCATCCGCATGACGTTGTCCTCGAGCTTCATCTCGTGGATTTCCGCGATCGGTGCCGCGGGGGTGCGGACGCCCACGAGCTTCATCGGCTGCGGAGCGGTGATTTTCATGAATGCGCCCGTGGCCTTCTGCTGCGGGACGGTGGCGCGCACCCAGGCATCCTGGATGCTGACGGTCTGGCCGTGCGCGGCCCAGGAGAACAGTGCCGAGAAGGCGAGGAGGGACGACGTGGCGATGCGTTGCGTGGCGTGCATGGAAAAGCTCCGTGAAGGGGTGGCCGCGTGGACGGGGCGTCGGCGGGACGTGCCGTGAACCCGGTCGGAAACGGCCGAAATCGGGAAAAAAAGGGGGGAAAAGGTCAGGCGCGTGCCGGCGGGCCCCGCGCGGGCCGGTGCGCGGTGGCGGGCATCTGCGGGCGCAGGTTCTGCGCGCCGGCGGGCCGCTCGTGCCGCGCGGCGCAGGGGAGCCGGCGGTGCAGGTCCGGCGTGCCGGGCGGGGGCAGGCTGCCTGGCAGGCAGGCGGGGCAATCGAGCGCATGCGCGTGCGGCAGGGCGGGCACGTCGCCGGCCGCGCCCGCAGCAGGCGCCCACCGCGCAACGCCGTCCGCCGAGCAGATGGTGTCCGGCAGCACGCCGCCGGCAGCGACCCAGGGCGCCAGCCCGGCCACGCCGACGGCCCACACGAAGCAGGCGAGTGCGAAGCGGCGGGCGAGGGCGCTGCAGAGGAAGGGCATGGTGCGGATGCGATTATCGTCCGCACCCGTGCCCGCGCGCGGCGCACCCTCCGCCGTGCCTGGGCGCTCCGCCTCGGCGGAGCGTCAGAGGCGCGCGGCGGCGCGCTGTTCCGCCGGCGGTATGCGCAGCTGCTGCCGGTATTTCGTCACCGTGCGGCGTGCGATGCGGATGCCCTGGCGCTCCAGTTGCCGCGCAATGTCGACGTCGGACAGCGGGCGCGTTCCGTCGTCGGCCGCGAGGATCTCCTGCACCAGCCCGCGGATGGCGGTGGGCGAGCTGTCCCGGCCGGCCGGCGTGGCCATGGCGCGCGAGAAGAAGTACTTGAGTTCGAACAGGCCGAACGGCGTCTGCATGTACTTGTTGTTCGTCACGCGCGAGATGGTGGAGACATGCGCGCCCACGTCTTCGGCGATCTCCTTGAGCGAGAGCGGGCGCATGCCGATGGGGCCGTATTCGAGGAAATGCGGCTGGCGTTTCAGGATGGCCTTGGCCACGTCCAGCACGGTGGAAAAGCGCTGCTGCACATTGCGCACCGTCCACCGGGCTTCGGCCAGCTGCGCCGTGAGATCGCGCGACGCGGCCCGGGCGCCGTCGTCGGCCGGCGCTTCGTCCGCGGAGCCGGCCGCGTCCTGCCGCGGCTGCAGCAGCTGCTGGTACTGCCGGTTCACGCGCACGCGCGGCACCACCGCCTCGTTCAGGGATACCGTCCACTGACCTCGCGCCTTGTGCGCGATGACGTCGGGCACGATGTAGGGCACCGGCTGCGCGCCGTAGCGCCAGCCCGGATGGGGGTCGAGGTGCCGCAGGCGCTCCAGCGCATCGCGCACGGCATGGGCCGGTACGTCGAGCCGCGCGGCCAGTTGCCGCATGGCCTGCGGGCCGGAGCCTTCGGCGGCCTTCTGCAGCACGGCATCGCACAGCGCCCGCTGCAGCGGGCAGGACACCGCGGGCAGCTGCAGGCGCAGGCATTCCTGCAGGTCCCGCGCGCCCACGCCGGCCGGCTCCAGCGACTGCACGGTGCGCAGCGCGGCGTGCAGCTCGTCGCCATCGGCCGGCTCCACGCCATAGTCCGCGCAGATCGATGCGAGCGGCGTGTTCAGGTAGCCGTCGTCGGTGAGCTCCTCGACGATCAGGCTGGAGAGCAGGAACTGCCGGTCGGGCAGCCGCAGCAGCCGCAATTGCGCGTGCAGGTGTTCGTGCAGCGTGGGGGTGGCGGGTTCGCGGTCCAGCACCGACAGGCCGTCGCCGCCGGCATCGTGGGACGCCCGTGCCGATGGGGCGGCGGACAGGCCCGGCCACTCGGCGGCGAGCTGGGCCGGCGGTGCGGGGGCTTCGTCCTCTTCGAGGAACGGGTTTTCGTTCATGGCGCCCATCACGCTCTGGATGAACTCGGCCGTGGGCATCTGCAGCAACTGCACCGCTTTCTGCAGACGTGGGGAGAGGTGGGGCGTCTGGGTCTGTCGGGCTCCGAGTCTGAGAGAGGGCATGGGGGAAAGGGCTCCTGCGCGCGCCAGCCGAGTCGTGGCGCCTGTAGAGGGATTTGCAAACACCGTGCCGTGTTTGTCCGACACCGAACGGATGGATACTTTTGCAACAATCTCCGCCAACTCGGGGCGACGTGCCGTAACAGATGCCATTTCGGGGAACCTGCCGATTGCCCTATGGTGCTGGGTCCGGGTTCCGCGCATCGCTTGCGCCCTCCGAACGGCGGCTGGAAGGTATTAATTGCGGAAACTATTGCATGCGCGAACACGCTGGGGCTGAAGACGGCCCGATGGCTCCTGAGTGGGGTGGAACCGAACGGTCGGAGCCGCCGGGGACCGCTGCGCGCGGCGCGTTCCTCGCCCGGTGGCTGGACCGCGCCTGGCCCTCCGGCTCGCTGCGCGCCTATCTGGTGGTCATGATCCTCGTGGCCACGCTGCCGATCGCGATGCAGCTCACCTACAAGGTGGTGTCCGAGCTGATGGATGCGCGGGAGCGCGTGCAGGCGACGCTGGGCCATTCCGCGGCGGGCCTGGCGCAGTCCGTGGCCATCGAGATCGGTTCCACGGTCGATGCGCTGACGGCGCTGTCGAGGACCGACGCGCTGCAGTCCGGCCAGGCCCCGGTGCTGGAGCGATGGCTGCGCCAGCGCCCGCCCATGCGCCCGCAGTGGCGCGGCATTTTTCTCATGGGCCCGGACGGGCGGTTGCTGTTCGACACGGCGAAGCCCCCGGGAAGCGCGCCCGCGGACGCGCCGCTCGAGGAGCTGGCGCGCAAGGCCCTGGCGACCGGCGGGGCGGTGGTGTCGGACACGCTCTGGCCGTTCGCCGGGGAATCGACGTCGGCGGTGGCCGTGCCGATCCGCATGGGCGGAGCGGAGGGCTACGTGATCGGAGCCCGGGTGGACGCCGAGGTCTGGCAGCGCCTGCTGATGCGGGTCCAGCCGCCGCCGGGCGGTTTCGTCGCGCTCGTGGATGCGCGCCAGAACGTGGTGGCCTCGGTGGGCAATCTGCTGCGCGGCCGGCAGATCTTCGCCACGGGGGCGGAGCGTGCCCAGGCCCGCCTGGGCGCGGACGGCGTGCCGGAGCCTGCCGTGGCCACCTGGCGTACGGTGGGCGCGTTCGACTGGCAGATCAGCGCGGGCATGCCCGCCGCTCCCATCGAAGCGGCGGAGCGCAACAGCATGCTCTCCGCGCTCGCCACCATGGGCCTGTGCCTGCTGCTGGGGGTGGCCCTGGCGCTGCTGGTGGCCTGGCGGATCGCGCAGCCCCTGCAGATGCTGGCCCGTGCGCAGCGGCTGCCGCCCTCGCGTCGCGTGCCGGTGCGCGAGATCGCGCTGCTGCGCGACGCGCTCTGGACGGCGCAGCGGCGCGACGCCACCGCCCACCAGCGGCTGCATGCGAAGGCCGCCGAATTCGAGGCGCTGTTCGAGAACACCCCGATCGGGCTCGCGTTCGCCGATGGCGCGGACTGCGGGCACGTGGTCTACAACCCGGTGATGCGTTCGCTGCTGGGCATGGCGGACCAGGACGACGGACGGGAGATCCCGGCGCAGGTGTTCCGCGGCGGCAAGCTGCTGTCGCCGGACGAGCAGCCGCTGCAGCGGGCCTGCCGGCTGGCGCAGCCGGTCGGTCCGATGGAACTGGAGATCCGCCTGCCCGGTCGCGCGCCGGTGTCGGTCGTGGCGAGCGCGGTGCCGCTGCTGGACGAAAGCGGCAGGCCGCGCGGCGCCCTGAGCGCCGTGACCGACATCACCGAGCTGCTGCAGGTGATGGCCCTGTGGCTCGCGGCGGACCGCAAGCGCCAGGAAAAGCAGAGCCTGATCGACCTGGCCTGCGAGGCGGGATGCGTCGGCTTCTTCGAGTACCGCTTCCGGCCGTCGGAGCTCGTGTGGACCGCGGGGCAGGCCGGACTGTTCGGGCGCGACCCGGTGGTGGACGCGGGAAACACGCCCGAGCGCGGCCTGCGGGCCTGGACCTCGCTCATGCACGCGGACGACCGGCCGCGCCTGCGCCAGGCGCTGGCGCGTGCGCTGCGCACGCGGCGGCCCCGGGCGCACCTGGAATACCGGATCGCCGCCGCGCCCGACGCGGCGCCCCGCTGGCTCTCCAGCCGGCTGCTGCTGCGCTATGGCGCCGATGGGCGCCCCGAGCAGGTGGTCGGCATCACCGTGGACGTCACCGAGCAGAAGAACGCGGAGCAGCGGCGCGCCCTGCAATCGGTGCAGGAGCAGGCGGCGCGCCGCCAGGCGGAAGCCGCCAACCGCGCCAAGGACGAATTCCTCACCATGCTGAGCCACGAACTGCGCAATCCGCTGGCGGCCATCGCGGCCGCGTCGGACGTGCTGTCCACCGGCTCCGGTGGCCCGGATACGGCGGGCCAGGCGCTCGCGATCATCCAGCGGCAGACGCAGCACCTCGCCAGCATGATGCGCGACCTGCTCGACGTCAGCCGCGTGCTGCGCGGCAGCGCCGTGCTCGCCCGCAGGCCGACCGATCTGGCCGAGCGCGTGCGCAGCGTGCGCGACGCTCTCTCCGTGGGCGGCACGATGCGCCAGCATGCGTGGACTTTCGATCTGCAGCCGGCCTGGATCCACGCGGATGCCACGCGCATCGAGCAGGTGATCGTGAACCTGCTGCAGAACGCGATCAAGTACACACCGGAAGGCCGGCACATCGACGTCAGCGTGGCCTGCGTGGAGGACAAAGCGGTGCTCTGCGTGGCCGATACCGGCGACGGCATCGACGCCGCCCTGCTGCCGCACATCTTCGACCTTTTCCGGCAGGGCGAGCGCATGCTCGACCGGCAGGACGGCGGGCTGGGCGTGGGGCTCACGCTGGTGCAGCACCTGGTCAAGCAGCATGGCGGCACGATCGAGGTGGATACCTCGGACGAGGGAACGGCGTTCACCGTGCGCTGGCCGCGCGTGGCCCCGGCCTCCGCCGCCGCCGCCGCGGGCTCCGGCGCTGCGCGGCCGCGCGGTCCTGCGCGCCGCATCGTCGTGGTGGAGGACAATGCGGACATGCTGCGTTCCGTGACGGCCTACCTGCAGGGCGAGGGGCACACGGTGCATGCGGTCGAGGACGGGCTCGACGGGCTGGTACTCATCATCGCCGAGCGGCCCGACGTGGCGATTGTCGACATCGGACTGCCCGGAGTGGACGGATACGAGGTCGCCCTGCGCGCCCGGGCCGCGGGCTACGCGGGGCGCATGGTGGCCGTCTCGGGCTACGGACAGCCGCAGGATATTTCCAAGGCGCGCAAGGCCGGCTTCGACGACTACCTCATCAAGCCGATCACGATGGAACAGTTACAAAACGCAATGGACCGTGCGTCCTGAATCCGCGCCGTCACACGCACTTACATCGGCGGCGCCAACACGCGCTGCATAACCGTCACACTACGAAAGGGTGCATCTTGGAGGTTTCATGGGTTTGGCTCTGATCGTGGACGACGACGCCGATGCGGCGGACATGCTGGCCGCGCTGTGCAGTGCCGAGGGCTACCACGCCGCCACGGCGCACACGCTGGAAGAGGCGCGCCGCAAGATGGTGCTGCAGCCTCCGGACGTGGTCCTGCTGGACCTGCACCTGCCGGACGGCAACGGCCTGTCCTTCATGAGCGAGCAGTCGCTGCGCTCCAACACCCAGGTGGTGCTGGTCACCGGGCATGCGACGCTGGAGACGTCGATCCAGGCGCTGCGGCTGGGCGCGGCCGACTATCTCGTGAAGCCGGTGAGCCTGCCGCAACTGCGCGGCGTGCTCTCGCGCGTCATGCCGCCGTCGGTGATGGCCGCCGAGATCGAGACGTGGCGCAATACGGTGGACGACACCGGCCGCTTCGGCCACCTCGTCGGGCGCTCGGCCTGCATGCGCCGGGTCTACGAGCAGATCGCGCGCGTCGCGGGCACCTCGGTGACGGTGTTCGTGACCGGCGACAGCGGCACCGGGAAGGAACTCGTGGCCCGCACGGTGCACGACCTGAGCCGGCGGCGCTCGCAGCCGTTCCTGGCGATCAACTGCGGCGCGATCTCGCCCCAGCTGATGGAAAGCGAGATCTTCGGCCACGAGAAGGGGAGCTTCACGGGGGCGGAACGCCAGCACCAGGGCTTCTTCGAGCGCGCGCACGGCGGCACGCTGTTCCTCGACGAAGTCACCGAGATGCCGATGGAGCTGCAGGTCAAGCTGCTGCGGGTGCTGGAGACCGGCACCTTCATGCGCGTGGGCTCGACCGTGGAGCGCGCGACCGACGTGCGCATCGTCGCGGCGACCAACCGCGATCCCCTGGCGGCCGTCGCGGGCGGCGCGCTGCGCGAGGACCTGTTCTACCGCCTGAACGTATTCCCGATCGAACTGCCCCCGCTGCGCGAGCGCGCCGAGGACATCGGCCTGCTCAGCGCGCATTTCCTGGCGTCCATCGCACAGAAGGAGGGGCGGGCCAGGCGGCTGGACGCCATGGCCCTGGAGCGCCTGCAGCGCTACCGCTGGCCCGGCAACGTGCGCGAGCTGCGCAACGTGCTGCAGCGCGCGTACGTGATGGCGGAAGGCGACATCATCACCGCGCAGTGGCTGCCGACGAATGGCGCGGAGGATGCCTTCGTCCCGTCTGCCGCCGCCGTGCCGGGAGGCGCCGATCCGGGCGCCGCGCACGCGTCGCAGGAGGAGGGCGGCCCGGGCGCCGCTTCCGGCCAACTGCAGGTGGAGGTGGGAACGTCGATCGCGGACGTGGAGCAGCAGCTGATCCTGCGCACGCTGCGCCACTTCGACAACCACAAGGAGCGGGCCGCCGCCGCGCTCGGCGTGAGCCTGAAGACGCTCTACAACAAGCTGAAGGCCTACGAGAGCATGTCGGCCGATTCGTCGGCGCGCTGACGCTGCGCTGCGTCCCGGCGTGCCCGCGCGGCGCGCCTGCCCTGGCGTCCCGTGCCGTGGGCTGCAACGGGAACTTCCTCTCTGATCGGGCACACCGTTTGCCCCTGTTGTTGGCGCCTGGCTGCCCCGCCAGGCGCGCCCCCTTGAGCCCGCCTCCATGGCGGGCTTTTTTTTGCGCCGGACGAATCGCCGCACGGTCGGGCACGCCGTTTGCCCCGAGGTGGGTGTGGCCCCGGCGGAACGGCCGGGCTGCAATTACTTCACTTCCACTTCCCATCCATTTCCCCTTTGAGAGGAGCGGCACATGGCCAACGAACCAACGAACGAACGCGACACGGGCAAGCAAGCACAGGCGGAAGAGGCGCTCAAGCAGGGTGCCCGCCGCACGGGCCCGGCCCGGCGCGGGTTCGCGGGTATGGATCCTGCCCGCCAGCGCGAGATCGCGTCCCTGGGCGGGCGCGCAGCCCATGCGAGCGGCAACGCCCACCAATTCACGTCGGAAGAAGCCCGCGAGGCCGGCCGCAAGAGCCACCGCAAGTCCGCAGCCGCCAACGGCGCTGCCGGCGGCACGAGCGCCGGTGCGGCATCGTCCTGATCGGCTGTGCAGGTGCCGGTCCCGGCCGCACCGACACCCGCCGACGGAATGAAAAAGCCCGCCGAAAGGCGGGCTTTTTTTCGTGCGTACCTTGCCAGGGTGCAGATTTTTTCAAGCGCAGGCGCTGGGGATTTCTTGCAGTAAAAACGCCTTTCCCAGGGCGCGCGCCGCTGCGGAACCGGTGAGGGCGGAGGGCTGCCCGTGCCGGCATGCGGAAACCCGCGATTCGATCCGCGTCGGCCTGCGAGCCCCTGAGAGGTTCGGGCCGCCGGGCCATTCCATGACCGGAAATCAGTGCTGCCGCATCACCTCCTTCTGAGAAAGGAGCACTGCCTTGAGGTCTTCCATCACGGCATCGACGCTGTGACCCATCTGCGCATGGACGATGGCGCCATCGACGACCAGGGGCAACACGCTTCCCGCATTCCCGCGCCGCCAGTGAACAGGTTCTCCAGGACACAGGCCATCTCCTGCTTGTGGCGGCGGACGGTAGCCAGGATCTCAGGGTCTGACGAACCCAGTTCGGCCGCCGCATTGAGGAATGCACAGCCCCGGAAGTCCGGCTGGCTGAACCAGTTTCCAAGGGTCGTGACGAGGGCCCCCAATGCTGACGCGCCGGCATCAGAGGCCTCGTTCAAGCTGTTTCTGAACCAAGCCATCCATTTTTCATGGCGGTAGTCCAGGTACGCCCGGACCAGGTCGTCCTTGCTCGCGTACTGACGGTAGTCCGTCTGGCCGAAGACGCTGGAACACGCGCGACGCGGCCAGGGTTGCACTGGCATATACGCTGGACACGCAATGGCGCAACCGGGCCGAGTTCGCCGATGGCCGGGCGCAAGCCCAGGCCTTCCTCGAGAGAAAATGGAAGAAGGAGCTCGATTACCGGCTGATCAAAGCGCTCTGGCTGTACGGAGACCATCGCATCGCAGTCCGGTACGCCTACGAGTGGCACGATGATTCCGGCCACTGGTTCCGGTCCTATGGCAATGAAAACTGGGAATTCGCTGCCGACGGACTCATGCAACGGCGTTTTGCCTGCATCAATGCCATGCCGATCCAGGAGTCGGAGCGCAAGTTTCACTGGCCCCTGGGCCGCCGGCCCGGTGACCATCCCGGACTGTCGGACCTTGGGCTGTGAACGAGACGCTGGCGTGCGGCCTGTGATGGAAGCGGCAGGCCATCCGAGCCCGGCGCGCGTGCGCCCGCGAACCGAAAAAGGAAACCGGGAATGAAAAAAGCCGGGGCTACCTTTCGATAGCACCGGCTTTAGTAGCCTTGCGGCTGTGTGGTGGTGGGTCCTGAGTGACTCGAACACTCGACCTACGGATTAAGAGTCCGCTGCTCTACCAACTGAGCTAAGAACCCACAGTAACCTTTTAAACTGTGTCTGCATCGCTGCAGAGCCTCGAATTATGCACTACTTTTTTGCCGGTCTGCAAGAAGCCGCACAAAAAAGTTTTCGGGGCCTCACATCAGCAGGTGTTCGCCCGCGTTGTCGCCACCCAGGATCACGTAGTTGACCTTGCGCACGTCCATCAGCTTCGTGCCGCCGGAGTAGCTGATGGAGCTCTGCACGTCCTGCTCCATCTCCACCAGCGTGTCGGCGAGCCGGCCCTTGATCGGTTCGAGGATGCGCTTGCCTTCCACGTGCTTGTACTCGCCCTTGTTGAAGTCGCTGGCGGAGCCGTAGTACTCCTTGTACTGCTCGCCGTCCACTTCCACGGTCTTGCCGGGCGATTCCTCGTGGCCTGCGAAGAGCGAGCCGATCATGACCATGGTGGCTCCGAACCGGATGCTCTTGGCGATGTCGCCGTGGCTGCGGATGCCGCCGTCGGCGATGATCGGCTTGGTGGCCACGCGGGCACACCACTTGAGGGCCGAGAGCTGCCAGCCGCCGGTGCCGAACCCGGTCTTGAGCTTGGTGATGCACACCTTGCCCGGGCCCACGCCCACCTTGGTGGCGTCCGCGCCCCAGTTCTCCAGGTCGATGATGGCTTCGGGCGTGGCCACGTTGCCGGCGATCACGAAGGCCTGCGGCAGGTGCTGCTTCAGGTAGGCGATCATGGCCTTCACGGTGTCCGCATGGCCGTGGGCGATGTCGATGGTGATGTATTCGGGCGAGAGGCCTTCTGCCACCAGCCGGTCCACCGTGTCGTAGTCGGGCTGCTTCACGCCCAGCGAAATCGAGGCGAAGCAGCCGGCCGCATGCATGTCGCGCACGAACTGCACGTTGTCGAGGTCGAAGCGGTGCATGACGTAGAAGTAGCCGTTGCTGGCGAGCCAGCGGCAGATCTTCTCGTCCACCACGGTCTTCATGTTCGCGGGCACCACCGGCAGGCGGAAGGTGCGCTGCCCGAGCGTGACGCTGGCGTCGCACTCGGAGCGGCTTTCCACGCGGCACTTGCGCGGCAGCAGCAGAACATTGTCGTAGTCGAAGATTTCCATGAGATTCCAAGCTCCATCGAGGGACGCGCCGGAAGGATTTCCGGACGCGGTGGGCGCTTGGCCTGCTGTGCCGGTTCTGCGGGAGACGCCGTCCCCGCGAGGGGAGGCCGGCTCCGGACCCTGCTGTGCGCAGGCGCAAAAAAACCGGGCGGCAAGAAACTTGGGCCCGGTGACTGATTCTACCCCTGCCGCCCGCGGCCCTGCGTGGCGCGCGATTGGGGTGGTGCGGCGAAGGGTTACTTTCCAGGGATGGCACCCTCGGCAACGCACTGCGCCCGGGCCGCAGCGACCACGTTGCCGCCCGCATCCTGCACCCAGCCCACCACGCCGAGCCGTTCCACACGGGCGCCGTCCGGGACACGCATGGGGCGCAGCTCCGACCAGCCGGCCCTGCGGGCGCCGGCGTCCGCCGTCCAGGTGCCCTGCAGCGCGTTGCGCACGATGTGCCGTTCGGCGGCATTGCCTTCCGCGCCCGCCGGCACGGTCTCGATCAGCACGAGGGTGAACGACAGGGGCGTACCCGGGCGGGCGGTTCGCGGCGCGTTGTTCGCTCGCGGTGGTATGAACGCCATGGTGGCACCGACGTAGTCGTTCAGGGGCGGCCCCATGCCGACGCGCAGGCGGCCGGCATTGCGGCCTGCGCGGTCCGCGGGAAGCACGTCGGTGACGGCGGTATCGGTGGTGGCAGGCGGACCGCGCCGCAGGGTTTCGAGCCGCTCCAGTCCGTCGCGCGTGGCGGCGGCGGAGAGGGGGGCGTCGTCGCCCAGGCGGCCCGGCACGATCCAGTCCAGCGCAAGGGCTGAACCGCCGGGGGACGCGGCAGGTGCCTCGCCCCAGCAGCGCTCGCAGTCGGCGCTCAGGAAGCGCTCGACCAGCACGCGCGGCGGGGGCTGCCCGTCGCTCGCGCAGGCGCCGCTGAAGGCCGACGCGGGCAGCGAGGCCCCGGCGAGCAGGGCCGGCGCGATGGAGAGAAGCAAGGCGGAACGGCGGGCGAAAAAGGGGCGCATCGGCGGGTCCTGGCTGGCGGTGTGCGGTGGTCCGCGCATGTTCCCACACTCTCCGCCGCCGTGCGCCGGCCCCATGCCATCCTGCCCCGGCGCGCCGCCGGGGGCCGTCCGTTACTCGGGCTTGATGTTGGCCTTGCGCACGACTTCGCCATAGGAGGCGAGGCGGTCGGACATCATTTTCTCGAAGGCCGCGGGCGACATCTCTTCGGGCGGGATCACGCCGCGCGTCTTGAGGTTCTCGATCATCGCGGGTTCGGTCGCCGCCTTGCGGATGGCCTTGTGCAGCGTGGCGACGATGGCGGCGGGCGTGCCGGCCGGCGCGGCGATGCCGGTCCACGACGGCTGGTTCAGGTCGGGGAAGCCCAGTTCCTTGAAAGTGGGCACGTCGGGCAGCTGCGCCACGCGCGTGTCCGACGCCACGGCCAGGGCGCGCAGCTTGCCGGCCTGGATGTGCTGCAGGAACACCACCAGGTTGTCGAGTGCGAACTGCACCTCGCCCGCCAGGATGGCGGTCACGTAAGGCGAGCCGCCACGGTAGGGGATGTGCACGCCCTTGGCGTTCACGGCGAGCAGGAACGCCTCGGCGTTGATCTGGCCCATGCTGCCGGCACCGGCCGTGGCGAAGTTGACCTGGCCCGGATGGGCTTTGAGATAGGCCACGAATTCGGCGAAGGTCTTGGCGGGCACGCTCGGATGCACCACCAGCACGTTGGGCTGGCGGCCCATGATGGCGATGTTCTCGAAGTCCTTGATCGGGTCGTAGCCCAGCTTGGGCTGCACCAGCGGGTTGGCCAGGTGGCTGCTCTGCGACGAGGCCACGAGCGTGTAGCCGTCGGCCGGGGCGCGCGCCACGAATTGCGTGCCGATGGAGCCGCCCGCGCCGGGCTTGTTGTCCACCACGATCGGCACGCCCAGGATGCGGCCGAGCGCTTCGGTGTACTGGCGGGCCATCACGTCAACGGAGCCGCCGGGCGGGAAGGGCACGACCAGCGTGATCGGGCGGCTGGGGTATTTGTCGCCCGAGGCGAAGGCGGGCAGTGCGGCGGCGCCGGCGAGGCCGAGGCCGGTGGCAAGCAACTGGCGGCGGGTGGCGGGGAAGGACGTGCGGTTCATGGAGGACATCTGCGGAAGGTCGATGGGAAAAAGGAGAAAAGGGGGATGGGCGCCGGCCGGATCAGCCCAGCGCGAGCAGCGTGAGCGCGAGCGCCTGGGCGCGCGGCACGAAGGTGGTGAGATCGCAGAACTCGCGCTCGCTGTGCGCGTAGCCGCCCACGGGGCCCAGGGCGCAGAGCGAAGGGATGCCCATGTTGGAGGTGATGCCGCTGTCGGCCGCGCCGCCCGTGGCCTCGCCCTCGACCTTGAACCCGATCTGTTCGGCGCAGCGCTGGTAGGTCTGCAGCAGCGCGTCGGGCGTGCGGGCCATGGGCAGGGTGCCCGTCTTGGCGACGATGCGGCCGCTGGTGCGCGGCAGCGATTCTTCCTCGATGATGGCCTGGATGCGCGCGAGCACGCCCTCCAGATCGTTGCCGGCGGTGTAGCGCAGGTCCACGTGCGCCGCGGCCAGCGGGGCGACCACGTTGGAGGCCATGCCGCCCTGGATGAAGCCCACGTTCACCGTGATGCCGGGCTCGCAGCCGTTCAGCGCATGCAGCGCCAGGATCTTGCGGGCCAGCGCGTCGATGGCACTCGCGCCCTGGGCGGGGTTGATGCCGGCGTGCGCGGCCACGCCCGACACCTCGAAATCGATGCGGTAGGAGCCCTTGCGCTCGTTCACGACGTTGCCGCTGATGCGGCCCGGCTCGGCGTTGAGCACGGCGCGCGCGCCCTGCACGTGTTCGCGGATGACGGTGCGGCAGGCGGGCGATCCCACCTCTTCGTCGGCGGTGAACAGCAGGTGCACCGGGGTGGCGTTGCCGCCGAAGCGCGCCAGGGCCTCGGCCACGAAGACGTTCATCACCAGGCCCGACTTCATGTCCGCCACGCCCGGGCCGTAGGCCTTGCCGGCCTCCACGCGCCAGGGACGCTGCGCCGCCGTGCCGCGCGGGAAGACCGTGTCCATGTGCCCCATGAGCTGGTAGTGGCCCGCGGCGGCCGCGTCGCTGCCCGGCACCTTGGCCAGGATGCACTCGCCCCAGCCCGGCTCAGGGAAAGTCTGCACGGCGATGCCGGCGGCTTCCAGGCGGCCGCGCAGCACGGCGGCGACCTGGCGCACGCCTTCCTCGTGGCCGCTGCCGCTGTCGATGTTGACGACCTGGGCCAGCAGGTCTGCCATCGCCTGCTCCTGCGAGGCGAGCCAGTCGAGCAGGGGCTGGGCGGAGGCGGGAGCGGCAGGGCTGGTGTTCATGGTCGGGAAGTGTTGCAGAAAGTAAGACTGATTGAAACGAAAATTTCATAAATGATATGGCCTTGCAATAGGCGTTGCAATCGTGCCGTGCGTGCGGCGTGACGCGCCGTGCACAATCGGCGGCGAAGGCACGTCGCCCGCGCGTGGCCCGCACCCCCTCTCCACCATGCTCCTGACCGAACGGCTCGCCGCCCGCGCCGCCTCCCTGACCGCCAGCGAGCGCGCGCTGGCCGATGACCTGCTGCGCCACTATCCGGATGGCCTGCTCGATTCCGCCAGTGCCATCGCGGCACGCACGGGCACGAGCGCATCGACCGTCGTGCGGATGTTCTCCAAGCTGGGGTACGACAGCCTGGCCGAGGTGCGGCGCGAGGCGCGCACGGAAGTCACCTCGCGCCTGCAGACCGCCGCGCAGCGCGCGCCCGCCACCCTGGGCGCGCAGCGCAGCCTCTCCGAATGCGTGGACGATGCGCTGCTGCACGACCAGCACAACCTGGCGGCCACGCGCCGGGGGCTGGACATGGCTGCGTTCGAGGCGGCCGCCCGGCTGCTGGGCGAGGGCGCGGGCCGCGTGTACGTGCTGGCCGAAAAGAACAGCGCCCCGGTCGCCAGCCATCTGGCCACGCAGCTGAACATGTGCCGCCCCGGCGTGCAGGACCTGGGCGCGGGCGCGCCGTTCGCGGTGGACCGGATGCTGTGGGTGCAGCCGCAGGACGTGCTGCTGGTGTTCTCCATCCGCCGCTATTCGCGGGGCGCGCTGCTCGCGGCGCAGCATTTCCGCGCGCAGGGCGCCACGGTGGTGGCGCTCACCGACAGCCCGGTGGCGCCGATCGTGCCGCATGCCCAGCACACGCTGGTGGTGCACACCGCCAACGCATCGCCGTTCGATTCGTACACGGCGGCGTTCTTCCTGTGCAATGCGCTGGTGTCGGCGGTGGCGCAACTGCGGCACGGGGCGGTGGGCGAGGCCCTGGAGCGGCGCGATGCGCTGTGGCAGCGGTTCGAGTCCGATGCGCTGGACGGACTGCTCACCTGAACCTTCCCACGGGGTCTGGGTGGGCGGAGGCTTGACCCTGCGGCCGGGGCAGGGAGGCCGGGTTCCTACAATGGCGGCATGCTCCCACACGATCTGTTTTCCGGCGCGCCAGCGCCTTTCGGCGCTGCCGAGCCGGGCCCCGCGGCCGGGCCGGCCGTTGCGTCGCCCCTGCTGCAGAACCTGAACGACGAGCAGCTCGCCGCCGTCACGCTGCCCGCAGGCCACGCCCTGATCCTGGCCGGCGCGGGTTCCGGCAAGACGCGCGTGCTCACCACGCGCATCGCCTGGCTGCTGCAGAACGGCCATGTCTCGCCCGGCGGCATCCTGGCCGTCACCTTCACGAACAAGGCCGCCAAGGAGATGACGGCGCGCCTCTCGGCCATGCTGCCGGTGAACGTGCGCGGCATGTGGATCGGCACCTTCCACGGCCTGTGCAACCGCCTGCTGCGCGCGCACCACAAGACGGCCGGCCTGCCGTCCACCTTCCAGATCCTGGACACGCAGGACCAGATCTCGGCCGTGAAGCGCCTGTGCAAGCAATTCAACGTGGACGAAGAACGCTTCCCGCCCAAGCAGCTCGCCTACTTCATCAGCGGCTGCAAGGAAGAAGGCCTGCGCCCGGGCGACGTGGACGCGCGCGATGCCGACGGCCGCCGCAAGGTGGAGCTCTACCAGCTCTACGAAGAGCAGTGCCAGCGCGAGGGCGTGGTGGATTTCGGCGAACTGATGCTGCGCAGCTATGAGCTGCTGCGCGACAACGACCCGATCCGCGAGCACTACCAGCGGCGCTTCCAGCACATCCTGGTGGACGAGTTCCAGGACACGAACAAGCTGCAGTACGCCTGGCTCAAGCAGATCGCGGGCGACATGGTGGACGGCCGCCTCGTCACGCACGGCAGCGTGCTGGCGGTGGGCGACGACGACCAGAGCATCTACGCCTTCCGCGGCGCGCGCGTGGGCAACATGCAGGACTTCGTGCGCGAGTTCGACGTGCGCCACCAGATCAAGCTGGAGCAGAACTACCGCAGCTACAGCAACATCCTCGATTCGGCCAACGCCCTCATCAGCCACAACAGCCGCCGCCTGGGCAAGAACCTGCGCACCACGCAGGGCCCCGGCGAGCCGGTGCGCGTCTACGAGGCGCCCACGGATCTGGCCGAGGCGCAGTGGATGGTCGACGAGATCCGCCAGCTCGCGCGCAATGACGGCTTCGAGCGCCGCGAGATCGCCGTGCTCTACCGCAGCAACGCGCAGAGCCGGGTGATCGAATCGGCGCTGTTCAATGCCGCGGTGCCGTACCGCGTGTACGGCGGCCTGCGGTTCTTCGAGCGCGCGGAAATCAAGCATGCGCTGGCCTACCTGCGCCTTCTGGAGAACCCGAACGACGACACCAGCTTCATGCGCGTGGTGAACTTCCCGCCGCGCGGCATCGGCGCACGCACGGTGGAGGTGCTGCAGGACGCGGCGCGGCAGGCCGGCTGCTCGCTGCACGATGCCGTGAGCGCCGTGCCCGGCAAGGCGGGCGCCAACCTGGGCGCGTTCGTCGCCATGGTGGATGTGATGCGCGAGCAGACGCAGGGCCAGACGCTGCGCGAGATCATCGGCCAGATGCTCGAATCGAGCGGACTGGTGGAGCACTACCGCGCCGAGAAGGAAGGCGCGGACCGGCTGGAAAACCTCGAAGAACTGATCAACGCCGCCGAGAGCTTCGTGACGCAGGAAGGCTTCGGCCGCGACGCCGTCGCGCTGCCGGTGGACGAATACGGCACCAGCCTGCGCCAGAGCCCGGCCAGCCAGGGCATCGACCCGTCGCAGCCCGTGGTGGACGAGCCCCTGCCGGGCGTGGTGGACGCCGACACCGGCGAGACGCTCTCACCCCTGGTGGCCTTCCTGACCCACGCGGCGCTGGAGGCCGGCGACAACCAGGCCCAGGCCGGCCAGGACGCCGTGCAGCTCATGACGGTGCATGCCTCCAAGGGGCTGGAGTTCGACGCCGTGTTCATCGGCGGCATGGAAGAGGGCCTGTTCCCGCACGAGAACTCGATGAGCGACCGGGACGGCCTGGAGGAAGAGCGCCGCCTGATGTACGTGGCGATCACGCGCGCCCGCAAGCGCCTCTACCTCAGCCACTCGCAGACGCGCCTGCTGCACGGGCAGACGCGCTACAACATCAAGAGCCGCTTCTTCGACGAGTTGCCCGAGGCGGCGCTGAAATGGATCACGCCCAAGCAGCAGGGCTTCGGCAGCTTCGCGCCGCAGGGAGGCGGCCGGGGCGGGAGTGCCGGATCGGCCTGGGGCGGCTTCGGGTCGGGGGCGAGGTCGGAGACCTTCGCGAGCCCGCCCGTGCCGGCGCAGAAGGCGCCGCCGGCCCACGGCCTGCGCGTGGGGCTGGCGGTGTTCCACACCAAGTTCGGCGAGGGCAAGGTCCTGGCGCTCGAAGGCACGGGCGACGATGCACGGGCGCAGGTGAATTTCCCGCGGCACGGCACCAAGTGGCTGGCGCTGTCGGTGGCCAAGCTCACGGTGGTGGATTGACGCACTGGCGGGCCGGGGCTCTGCCAGGCGGGTTGCTCAATTGCGCGATGGAAAAATCCCCTGCAGGGCGATGATGAAGTTGATGCAGAGATAGGGCTGCATGTTCTCGTGCGGCTGGCTGCCTCCCGCCATACCGGACGAAACGCCCGCCAGATTGCCGTTCCCGCCCTGGTCGGTGTACTGGTCGTTGCGCTGGTCTGATGCGGCAAGTGTGCGGCCATTCGGCGCCGCGGAATTGCCGGCGTTGCTGCTCACCGCCACCGACGTGGGGTGGACGTGCATGGGCATCTGGTTGCTCAACAGCGTCACCGACTCCTGTCCGCCCACTTGTCCCTGAACATAGTTCATCGACACCCCCGGGCCCTGTCCCGGGCCCAGAGGTACCCGCCCCCGCAGGTCCGGCAGCGCGAACGTCGTGGTGCCGTTGCCACCGTACATCGTGCCTATGATGGCGAAAAGTGTACTGTTCTGCGATATGGAAAGCATCTGCCCGTTGCAGATAGCCCAGCCGGGGGGGGCGTAATTGCCGGCAAATATGGTGATTTCGCCAATGAATGGTTCGGCTGCCATGCTTGTGTCTTTCCTCAGGTCACGAGATAGGGATTGGTCCAGCCGCTGTGCATGCGCTGGCGTGTAGTGGTTTGCAGGATCGGGGATTCCTGGCTGGGGCCACGCATCTGGGCGCTGGCCGCCAACGGCCTGTCATGCGCCATCGCCTGCCATCGAGCCAGCCGCCCCCCTGCATCGGTGCCCAACCGCATGGCTGCCCCCGGGGACGATGTGGAGACGGTGGTTTCGAGGGCAACCGGGAGGTCCAGCAAAGGCCGCTGGCGTTCCATGCCCAGACGTTGCCACGCAGCGCGGAAGCGCCCGGCCTGCCGGCCGGAATACAGCGCCACCACGAAATCGGCGGACGTGCCTTTGAGGGCTGCGACCAGCCCGTCGAATTCGGGCCGCCCGTCCGGCAGGCCCGACACATGCAGGGCCGCCACGGTGCCGCCCGCGGCTTCGAACGCAGCGCGGAACTCGTGCGGGAAGTCGTATCCGCTTTCGAGGAAACCCATGCAGAGCACCGCCCGGCTGCCCCAGCGCCGCGGCGCTTCGTGGCCGAGCAGGGCGCAGGATTCCCACAGCGCCAGCGTGTGCGGTATGAGCCAGGGCGAGCGGGCTGCGGGGCGGCCGGAGGGCCGGTCGGCGCCGGTATCGCTCGCCAGGAAGGGCACGGCATGCTCTTGCAGCAGCGGAACCAGATCGGCCGCGGCGTCGGCCGGCAGCCAGCCGGCCAGCGCATCCACGCTGCCGGATTGCACGGCCGCCTGTGCCTGCCGCACGGCGGCCCGGGCACTGCGGCCGTAGGGCAGGGGCAGCCAGCGCGGAGCTGGCAGGCCCGATGCGGCGGCGCCCGCGTCCAGCCCGGCGAGGAACTCGGCGGACAGCGTGGGATAACGCGATGACTCCGGCAGCAGCACGCCTACCGTGCGGCGTACGGCCGGAGCAGGCAGGCCGCCCGAGGCCGTCGCTGCCGCGGCGAGGGCGGGAGCCGTGCCGCAGGCCGCAGCGGCGGCCGTGGAGGCCGACGCCCCGAGGAAGCCCCGGCGGCCGAGCCGTGCGGGAGAGGAGGTCGAAGAGGTCATGGGGGTGTCGCTCCTGGGGCCGGCACGCCGGGCCGTTCTCCGGTCGCCCGGGGGAGGCCGTCCTGCGCGGCACGCAGCCGCTCCAGGGCGTCGTAGTGCGGGGCGATCCATTGCTCCGCCAGCGCATGCAGGCGCTGCGGCGCTGCGCGGCGCTTGCGTTCGGCATCGGGCTCGAAAGGCTGCAACGGATTTTTCGCGTGGACGCCGCATGCGGCCCGCATGCGCTCCCGGGCCGAGGCGTCGGGCTGCATGCCGAAGTGCGGCGCAATGGTGTCTGCAATGGCGGCCGGGAGCTGCCGGTAGTGGAGCAGCAAAGTGCGGCCCGGCCGGAATTCCCGGAGCATGGCTTCGTAGATGGCGCCCAGGGTGCGGGCGCAATAGGCCTCCGGGCCCATGCCCAGGGCTTCGTCGAAAGGGATGCCCGCGGGATTGACGCCGAGCGGCCCGCCGGGGATGAGGTAGGCCCCGCGCTGCTGCAGTTGCGACACCAGCACTTCCACCGGATCGCGGTACAGGAACAGCCAGGGCGCCTCGGGCCAGGCGTCGGCGATGCGCGCGGCGTGGTCGGTGGACCAGCAGTCGCACTTGATGACGAGGTGCCGCGGCGGGGTGCCGTGCGCGGGCGCGGCCGGCTGGGCCCACGCGCTCGCGAATGCCCGAACGGCATCGGTGGCACGGTCCGGTGCCAGGGACGGCAGGCGGCGGTCCGCGCGCAGCAGGTCGTCCAGCGGCGGCGGCTCCGACAGCACCACGTGGCCGTCGAGCGCCGCGAAGGCCTGGCTGACGAGCGTCGAGCCGCAGCGCGAGACATGGAAGACGATGCCCGAAGGCTGCAGGCCGGGCGAAACCCGGGCCCAGCCGATCAGCTCTTCCAGGGAGGACTGCCGGCGGAAGGCCTGGTGGAACGGGTGCTGCATCGCATCCTGCACGCCGTCCGCGAAGAAGGGCCTGCGCGTGAGTTCGGGCGGCGCGCGCATCCAGTCGACCTGCGGCCCGCGGCCCGGTTCCTCGTGGATGCGGATGGGGGACCAGCCCGTGAAGTTCAGACGATCCATTGGCGCTTCCAGCGATCCCGCCCGCAGGCCATGGCGGAGAGCACTTCCGCTTCGGTGAAGTCCTGGCCGTGCTCGCGGCCCAGTTGCACGCACTCCCGGGCGAAATCCTCGCGTGCGCGGATGCCGAGCAGGCGGTCCTGCAGGGCCGGGTCGCCGAACACCTGCTGCCGGAACTGCGCGAACCGCCATTGCGGGTCCTGTTCGGGTGGGTAGGGATCTCCGGCGTCGCCCGCGGCGATGGCTTCCTGCAGCGCGGGCGTGGCCTTGCAGTCCACCACCAGGTGCAGCCTGTCCTCCGTGCCGCGGTTGGAGACACGGTGGGGCAGGGAGAAGTCGGCATACCACCACTCCCCCGCGCGCATGGGCACGCGCTCGCCGTCCACATAGAAGAACACGGCGCCATGGGTGCGCAGCGGCAGATGGAGCCGGGCCTCGCCGTCCCGCAGGCCCACGCCCGGGTCGGTGTGCTCCAGGATTTCCCCTCCCGGGGCCAGGCGCAGCACCCGCACCGATTTGAGCGGGGCGTCGCCGACGAGGGCGGAGACCAGGCTTCGCACGGCCGGGCAATGCTCCATCGCGGCATCGTCCCGGTAGAGGTCGGCGGAGAATTCGCCCGGCGCGGCGGGCAGGGGCGAGAGGGCCGTGCTGCGCAGCGCGGTCACGTGCCAGCCGCCGTTGTGCTTGCCGCTATTGAAATGGGCGCCCCAGGCAGCGTCCGGCAGCGCCCCGATCTCCGCCAGCGCCGCGCCCACGTCCACGCCGTGGGCGATGCGGCGGGCAGGGGGGAACGCGGCGCAGCGCGCGGCGGCCGTGCCGGGCCGGTCCGGGAGCGGCGCAGTGGTCATGGATGGCGGGGCGTCACTGCGAGCAGATGGCATAGGCCGTGCAGCTCTGCAGGTTCGCCCGGTACGAGTTGAGCGCGCGGACCGACCAGCCGAACGCGCCGGGCGTGCCGCCACAGTTGGCGACCGGCCGGCTCTCTCCCACGTAGACGGCTGCGTCCTCGGGAGTTGCCTGCGCCGTGCTCGCCGCATGGCCTCCGCCCAGCACTTTTTCGCCCGCATTGCAGCAGGAGGTGACCGCGCAACTCTCGGCATTCACGGGCTGCATGGTGACTTCGCGCACCGTCACGGATGCGCTGACGGAACCGGCCGCGCCGGTCGGCCCTGCAGGGCCGGTGCTGCCGGTGGCTCCCGCAGGGCCCGCCACGCCGGTCGCGCCCGTGG